>NZ_JCACKA010000068.1:88799-117049 GCF_059505145.1 Mojavia sp. | reverse complement strand
GCAGTGCGGCGACGTTGGCGGCATAGTCTTTGGCTTGCATCTGCCCCAGTGCATCGGCTGCGGCATAACGGACATTTATGTCAGAATCTTTGAGCAGTGCGGCGACGTTGGCGGCAATGTCTTTGGCTTGCATCTGCCCCAGTGCATCGGCTGCGGCATAACGGACATTAGGGTCAGAATCTTTAAGCAGTGCGGCAACGTTGGCGGCAATGTCTTTGGCTTGCATCTGCCCCAGTGCATATGCTGCGACTCTACGGGAAAGGCTCTTTTCGTCTTTTTCTTCTTTGTCAGGAGGCGATAGCTGCTTAACTAGCAGATTCACAACGTCTTGATAGTTGGGAATCTGCTTTTTGGGATTATCTAGCTGATATTCTCCCAATTTCTCTGCTGCTTGTGCCCTTACACCAGCATAGGGGTCTGCTAGGGCTGCGACAATGCCTTTAATTTCCCAATCTTTAGGCTTGGGTTTTTTTGATTCTTCGGCGTTTACCCAAGTTAGCGAAAAGATAACTGTCAGTAAACAAGTAAAAAGAAACAGGAAAATGCGAGAAAGCCTGCGACGGTTGCCGGCATTTTTGGGCATGATGGGGAGACAGAACAAAAGGCTCTGAGGTAACGGTGAGGCAAGTCGTTGTCTCCAGCAAGGTGTAGCCATACCCAGAATTACCGCAATTATTGTTTATTAGTGTAGCAGTGCGCTCTGCAAGGCAGAAGTGATAGCAAAGTGCTGAGTATAAACCCAGTTGCTTCATGAGTTCCTCGCAATCAACACTGTCCTAATTTATGTAACTACAGCTATAAAAGTCAGATCCCCGACTTTTTAAAAAAGTCGGGGATCTCGCAGCTTATCAAGCGTTAGCTACAGAAAAAGTTCACTCGCTATCTGGCTCGATACCCATTGCTCGTAATCGTTCCGCTAATATTGCTGCTCGTGCTTCTGCTTGTTCTGCCCTTTGGCGTTCTTGTTCTGCTCGTTGTTCTGCTGCTTCAGCCCGTTGTTCTGCCTGTTCTGCTCGTTGAGCAATTTCTGTATAAGTTAAAAACTGCGTGCCATCTGGGTAAAAAATCTGCAATTGTGAACTTGAAAGGTCAAAGCGAATCTTCAATCTAGGGCTAATCCATCCGTCGATAGTGTCAATCACATCCAGAAAGCTTTCAGTCCGCAACCAACCACTTAGCTCATTTTGGTCAGGGTCGTACAAATAATATTCTTCAACATCAAAACGGTCATAAAATAGCAGCTTTCGGTTCATTTCTGCTCGTGTATTTCCAGGTGAGAGAATTTCAAAGACTACTTGCGGCGGTATATTATCTTCTTGCCACTGTTTGTAAGAACCTCGGTCTCCTTTGGGTCTGCCAAACACGACCATTGCATCAGGTGCTTGACAAGTTTTATTATTCCCCTCAACCGGATACCACAGTAAATCCCCAGCAATGAACACATTGGGGTCATCAGCAAATAACCATTCGAGATTTTCTTTAATGGTGACAATCCAGCGAAACTGTTTTGTGTTATCCGCCATCGGTTTACCATCGCTGTCGGGGTAGATGACCTCTGACTGGGAGGATGGCTGTAATTGAACCATAATCTTACCCTTTAGGAAACAGACATTGCTGTACACATACCCTAGCATGGCATTTTACAGCCACCAACCAATACAGCGATGTTGTGAAATTATTTTAGGCGATCGCAGGCAGGCTTTGTTATTTTAACAACACTCTGCTAGGGCGATCGCTACTCAACTTATCTACTAATTGAGATGTTCGATAGCTTCACTCACATCTGTGGGCGTGTCATAGTTCTTGTAAGGTATTTTCTTCAAAACCCGAAGCACTTTCTCATCAATACCTTTTTCTTCTGCATTCTTAATCAAGTCTTTCTTGCTGATTGGATAATCAACTTCGTTCAAGCTCTTATTTAGCTGCACCAAGTTTAGTGTATTCATCATGGTGATTCTCCTACAGAGGCAAAGTTGTGTACTAAATATCAGCAGTCAAAATTCATTCGATTTTAAGTTTTAGATTTTGAATTGATTCCACACATGAATCTGCTTGCTAATACCATCAAGGAATGGTTAGTCAATTAGCTAATTATAAAGAATTAGAAATCCTTGCAATCACCTATACAATCAGATGTTACATAGCTTATTGGCATCATACCAATGGTAGATTTTTAATTGTATAAATATAAATATTTAGAGGCTGTTGTAAACAACTTTTTGTGAAGCTAGCAGACTCTTCAATAATTAGTTTTTCAAGTTAATACAACTCAGGCGATCGCTTATGTTGAAAATATTGCGATCGCTCTTTAATAACAAATATTTTAATGTTTATAAAAAACGTCTTGATGTTAGTAATACCAATTCCACTAATGTTTGCGACACATCAATTATTCGTAGGGGCACAACATTGTTGTGCAACGCCACATCCTACCCTGCCTTAAGCCCTTCGGGTGAATCCTACGGATACGCTGCGCGAGCGGCAGTTGCTTCAAGTCGGGGAACCCTTTCGGCAGTCGCTCATGGGGGAAACCCCCAAGACCGCGCTGCCTCACCAACGCACTGCCTCACCGCTTCGCGTCTACAAGTCTGGCGACCGAACGGAGTGGCTCCCCTACCCATCTGTTGCATTCTTTTTACAAATTGGTATGACTGCTGCGCGTCTATACATTATAAAAAGGTGGGGCTACACCCACCCTATTTCCTAATATTCCATCGCCTCTGCTGTCGTCTTCTTATCTAATTTGAGAATCAAAACTCCCAAAGGCGGCAGACACAAATCCAGCGAATAAGGACGATTGTGCAATGACCAATCATCAGTCCATTTACCGCCTAAGTTACCGATATTGCTACCGCCATACTGACGGGCATCGCTATTAAATAACTCAGTATAAAAACCTTTCTCTGGTACACCTATGCGGTAATGAGAATGAGGTTGAGGTGTGAAGTTGCAAACCACAACCAAAAAATTCTCCGAATTCTTATCGCGGCGGATGAAGGAAACCACACTATGGCGGTTGTCGCTACAATCAATCCACTCAAAACCTGGTTCAGCAAAATCTTGAGTGTACAAGGCTGGTTCACCGCGGTAGAGATGGTTTAGCTCTCGGAAAAATTGTTTTAATTGTTGGTGCGGTTCATATTGCAGTAAGTGCCACTCCAAATCAGCCCAGACATTCCACTCACTCCACTGCCCAAATTCCATGCTCATAAACATGGTTTTCTTGCCTGGGTGAGCAAACATATAGGTAAACAAACAACGCACATTAGCTAACTTCTGCCATGTATCCCCTGGCATTTTGCCAATCATATTGCTCTTGCCATGCACGATTTCATCGTGAGACAGAGCCAGCATAAAGTTCTCGCTGTGGTTATACCACATACTAAAAGTGATGTTATTTTGGTGGAACTGGCGGAACCAAGGATCCATGCTGAAGTAATCCAGCATATCGTGCATCCAGCCCATATTCCACTTCAAGTTGAAGCCCAGTCCACCTGTATAAGTAGGCCAAGATACCATTGGCCAAGAAGTGGATTCCTCAGCAATTGAAAGCGCGCCAGGGAAATAGCTAAAAATCAGATAATTGACTTGACGTAGGAAATCTGCTGCTTCTAGGTTTTCTCTACCACCGTATTGGTTGGTTACCCATTCTCCTTCTTTACGGCAATAGTCGAGATAAAGCATTGAAGCCACAGCATCAACGCGAATACCATCAATGTGATACTTGTCAAACCAGAACAGAGCATTTGCTACTAAGAAATTCCTAACTTCATGGCGACTGTAGTTGAATACCAGAGTGCCCCATTCTTTGTGTTCGCCTTTGCGGGGGTCTGCGTGTTCATACAGATGGCTACCATCAAAGAAAGCTAAACCATGACCATCTTTGGGGAAGTGACCGGGAACCCAATCGACAATTACGCCGATGCCGTTTTGGTGACATTGGTCAACAAAATACATAAAATCTTCGGCAGTCCCAAAACGGGAGGTGGGAGCATAGTAGCCAGTTACTTGATAACCCCAAGATCCATCAAAGGGATGTTCGGCAATGGGCAATAGTTCTACATGGGTGTAACCGAGTTCTTTAACGTAGGGGATAAGTCTATCTGCCAGTTCCCGGTAGGTGAGGAAGCGTGCGCCAGGTTTAAGTTCGGAAACAATAACTACAGGCTCGGTTTCACCATTGGGCAATTTGGGTGGTTCGGCACTAGAAGCGTGTAACCAAGAACCTAAATGCACTTCGTAGACTGAGACGGGCTGGGTAAGGGGGTCAGTATGGCGGCGCTTTTCTAACCATTCTTGATCACCCCAACTGTAAGCACTTAAGTCAGTAACAATAGATGCTGTTTTAGGGCGCGGTTCCTGTTGGAAACCGAAAGGATCAGATTTTTCGTAAATGTGACCTTCAAAATTTTTGATTTCATATTTATAAGACTCTCCCACTCCTAATTCAGGAATAAATAATTCCCAAACGCCAGTAGGGCCTTTACGCATTTGGTGCTTGCGTCCATCCCAGTGATTGAAATCACCTAGTACAGAGACGTTACGAGCATTGGGGGCCCAAACCGCAAAATAAACGCCCTTAACGCCGCCTACTTCTGTGAGGTGCGCTCCCAGTTTCTCGTAAATCCGGTGATGATTACCTTCAGTAAACAAATGCAAATCAAAATCTGTCAGGTGAGGAGAACGAAAGGCGTATGGGTCATAGGTGACGCGCTCATGTTCTCCTTCTTTGATCCGTAACTGGTAGTTTGCCAGTTCTGCTGTTTCAATTGTGCATTCAAAAAAGTTGGGGTGATGCGCTGTTTGCATCGGGTATTCTTTGCGTTCTTCGGGAATGACTACCCACGCTGCACTCGCATTTGGGAGGTAGGCTCTCACAGCCCAGACGCTTTTGCCATTTTGTTCGATGAGATGAGAACCGAGTATTTCAAACGGATCTTGATGTTGATTCCAAACTATGCGGTCAACTTGTTCAGGAGCGATCGTAGTCATGGACATGAAACTACCTACGTAAAATAAGTGATTGGCTAAAACTACTTTTTTTATATATATATATTCTTTACATTTATTTGCAATTTGTCGCCACCGTTATCGTACATCAGAATGAGTAACTCGTTTTTTACCTACCGGAGTGGTGGAGCAGGGGATCGCGGGAGAATGGGAGACAACGGGGCTATTAAATATCGAGTAATTTGTTAAATATCTAAAAATGGGAAAAGCTGAAGTAAGACACTGCGTATCCGCAGTAAAAAAATCTGTTCTCGAATTTTGGGATCTAGTTTTGGTGGTGGAACTGCTTGCAGCCGCGCTTGCAATTCTAAGTATTCGGCGGCATTAAGAGGCTCACCATCAACAGGCGATCGCGCTTCTAGAATAATTTCTGTCCGCAAGATTTCTTCGGGAATATCTTCTGCTGGCGGTAATGCCATTACTGCTGTCTGCCAATGGCTAGTTAACCCTACCAAAATGCTAACGCTAACGCTCAAAACAAAAAATCTGATCCGCTTCATCGGTGCCATTTTGAGTTCTGAGTCCTATGTTACGTATCTATTTAAATTCTAAATTTCAAATTTCAAATTTGAAATTTTTATAGCCCTGGCGGTAGTTGTTCGCTACAAAATTGATGAACTTGTACAATGCGTTCAAATAGCCAGGGATATTTTTGTCGGTAGTGGGGAATGAGAGCTAAAGGACTCAGCAAGGCTGCTGCTGCGATATCTGCTACACTCAGCCTGTCACCTACCAAATAATTGCTCTCGCGCCAGCGGATAGATAAGAATTCCAAAGCAGTGATTAACCTGTTAGTGGCTAATTCTACACTAGCTCTGTTGATCCCATATTGTCGTCGCACCACTCCTATGATTATCTGGCTAGATAGTGATGGGTTAAAGGACTTGCCCTCATTAGCGCGAAACTGATAATAGACAAACCGTGTCGCTGTACCGATGCTTTCATCCAACCAATCTTCTAGCATCCAGGCTTCAGTTTGCTGTATATCGTCGGGTAGCAATAGCGACGGTTCTTTTTGATAGTTTTCTAGAAATTTAAAAATTTGGGTTGAGTCGGCGATCGCTTCTGGTTGCCCTTCAGTTTGCGGTAATAAAACTGGTAATGTAGTCAAACCCGTCAGGGACTTTACTTTGAGGATATGCAAGCCGGGATTCAAGTTCTCAACTTGATATTTAATTTTTTTATACCCTAGACCTAAACGGGCTTTGCGACAATAATGAGATGTACTAAATTGCAGTAACAGCATAAAGCTACTCTAGCAGCTTAATCTACAAACACTGCTACAAAATTAGAAATTTTTACCCTTGAGCTAGCTTGACAAAAGACATCTACTAAAAATTTAGTAATGTCAAGCAACACTATCAGTTTATTTTTTCAGTTTGAATAAAATATCTTTTTCAGCAATAAGAATAGAGGATCACTTAGTGGCGATACTAACCGTCCTCACTAGTGTCCTCTACCTTGCTTTCCTACTTAACCAATCAATATGTAAGTACGCTTTTAGTTTTTATCTAGCTACAAAAGGTACTTATATATTGCCACTTACCTAATTTAAATCAGGTTATATAGAGAAGCAGCACTGTTGCTAACCTGTTTTGGATGTGCTCTAGACTACTATACTAAGGTGTTTTAGTTGGGGTAGCGGTAGGACGAACGGTTGGAGCAGTGGTAGCGGGGGCTTTAGTAGCAGGGGCCCCAGTATCAGCTGGCTCACCTGCTGCTCCTGGGGTAGTGGTTGTGCCGCCTGTACCACCAGGTTGACCACCACCTTCGCAAGCTCCAAGAGTTGCAGCCAGAGTTAACATGATAGCCAAACCAAAAATTTTTGTTTTCATAACTCCTCTTTCACCAATTGTGGCAAGAACAAATTTTCGCCTGAAGAATACGATACCTTATTTACTGCTTTTTTTATTAATACCTTTAGGTACATATTTAAATGTAATACTGTAAAAGAATTTTTTTAAAGTAGATTATTATGCCGCGCCGCTATAATCATTAGTTTCTCTTAACTAAGAAACAAGGTAACTTAATCAATAAAATCTAAGATTCAGTAAATTAGGTAGCAAGTCAAGCTATCATATCCAAAAATTGCCATGTTTTTGCAGACTCTTGCCGCTTGCTACCCAGAGTTGCCATACTTTAAATGCAATGTAACGATTGCTGAACAAAAGATTCATTACTCTATTCACTCACAACTCAGCACTTAGTACTGAGTTTAGTACAGACAACCAATCTAAAATACAGTTTTTCTATCTAAAAAATTTATGGCTGCTCGCAAATCAGCAGTTTTTGCAATGGGTACTTGGTTCCGGCGAGATCCTACCCTATCTTTAGGGAAGAGACGCTCGGCACGTCTACAGTCAGCCGCGCAAAAAGCGTCTACACTCACTGTTGAACCTGCACCACTACCTTCTAAAAGACAACGGCGTTCCCGGAAAAATATATCGGTTTCTGCCAACAATGGAGCGATGATGCCCACCTCGGTGCAGTCAGGGACACAACAAACTATAAATCTCAAAGGGCAGTCAAGTACGGTTCAAAAAAGTCCCAGGTTGGGCTTTCTCCGCCTTCCCGTAATGAGTAGTTCTGAAACCTCGCCTATGTGGTTGCTGCGTTTTTACGCCATACATCGTTTTTCTTCGGTTACGACGTTTGTATTGGTGGCAATGACGCTTGTAGTTTATGGTTGGACGGTTTACTCTCAAGAAATTTGGAGCCAGGGATACCGCAGATTGCAAAGTCTACAACGTTATGAGCGGCAGTTGAAAACAACTAACGCAAGCCTAACCAATAAAATGGCTGAGGAGGCAGAACGGCCAACAACAGGATTATTATCACCTACTCCGGGGAGGACGATTTTCCTGTCTCCAGCATCTCGCAATCCTAATTCAACACCCCCAAAGACAACGCCAAATTCCGAAATCCAGCAGCAAACCACATCGCCACTGGGATATTAGAAATATTAAAGTCAATAATCATCTATCAGTTTTCAGTACACAGGCTGATAACTGATAACTGATAACTGATAACTGATATTGATACTAAGTACGGTAATGCAGAAGTCACCAAGTAGAACAAAATTTAGAAATTTTCGGAATTCAGAATTCATCAGGCGGCGCAAGGGTTCCAAAAGTGGTTTTTTCGGGAAACCTAACTCTCATAGCCAAGAGCAAATTTCTAACTCTAAATCTCGACTGTTCATAGTATGGGGCATATTAATTGCTGCTGGGTTGGGGTTGGCAATCAACTTGTTTCAGTTGCAAATTGTTCGGGGGCCAAAACTCACAGAGAAAGCAAGAAACCAGCAAATGGTGAATTTACGGCCTTTTATGCCCCGTCGCCCAGTGATAGATCGCAACAATAATTTGTTGGCAATTGACCGTCCTGTATATACTGTTTTTGCCCATCCTAAGCTATTTAGCAAGTCTAATGAAGACATGGCACAGCGACTGGCTTCTATATTGGATAAAGACGCTGCTGAGTTAGTGAAAACGTTTGAAAGCAAAAAAAGTGGAATTACACTTGCCGCTACATTACCTGAAGAAACTGCCGATCGCCTAATTGCATTACGTTTAAATGGCTTGGAATTCGTGCAAAAGTACTCGCGTTTTTACCCGCAAGAAGATTTGGCTGCTGATGTGGTAGGTTATGTAAATCTTGACCGTCGTGGTCAGGCAGGTGTGGAATATAGCCAAGAGAAGTTACTCGAACGTTCTGTGCAAACGGTACGCTTAAGTCGGTCGGGTAACGGGGCTTTAATGCCAAATTATGCTCCTGAAGGATTTCTGCATTTTGATGATTTGCAACTGCAATTAACTATCGATAGCCGCCTGCAACGAGTTGCCCGTTCTGCGCTCAAACAACAAATGGAAAAGTTTGAAGCCAAACGTGGGGCGGTAATTGTGATGGATGCGTTTGATGGTTCTTTACTCGCTTTAGTCTCTCAACCCACCTATAATCCTAATCAATACGCCAAAGCTGATATCTCACTATTCAAAAACTGGACTGTAGCAGATCTTTATGAACCGGGATCGACTTTCAAGCCTTTAAATGTGGCGATCGCTCTAGAAAATGGCGTCATTAAAGCAGATGATGTGTTTAATGACCCTGGTTCTATTAAAGTGGCTGACCACATCATTCAAAATGCCCAGCACAAAAGTTACGGGCGGATTAATATTGCTCAAATTCTGCAAAATTCCAGCAATATTGGCATGGTGGAAATAATCAAACGTTTACAGCCTAATGTCTACTACAACTGGCTGGAACGGCTGGGGTTAGGGCAAACCGTTACTACAGATTTACCATTTGAAGTCGGCAGCCGACTCAAAAGTTCTGAAGAATTTATTTCCTCACCAATCGAACCAGCAACTACCTCTTTTGGCCAAGGCTTTTCCCTAACACCGTTACAGCTAGTACAAATGCACGGAGCTTTAGCCAATGGTGGTAAATTAGTAACGCCTCATGTGGTTCGCGGACTGATTGATAGCAAAGGGCAAATGCACTATACGCCTAATCGCTCCATACCACGCCAAATCTTCTCACCTAAAACCACCCAACAGGTAGTAGAAATGATGGGAACTGTAGTCGCGGAAGGCACTGGCAAGGTGGCACAAATTCCGGGATATCGCATTGGTGGTAAAACAGGTACTGCTCAAAAAGCTAGCCCTAATGGTGGCTACATTCCTGGTGCTAGAATCACCAGTTTTATAGCAATTTTACCTGTAGAAACTCCTCGTTATGTTGTTTTGGCAGTGGTAGACGAGCCAAAAGGAGAAAACGCCTATGGTTCTACCGTCGCCGCACCAATTGTGAAATCTGTGATGGAAGCGTTGATTCCTCTTGAACAAATGCCGCCAAGTCAGGTAGTAAATCCAGCACCAGCAGCAACCCCACGTTGAGGGTAAGGGGCAGAGGTGCAGAGGTGCAGAGGTGCAGAGGGGCATAGATGTTCAAAACTCTCACGCCCAGTCTCCATGAACTTAACTTTGCAGACTATAAATTTACTTTGGCTATGCTCCTCTAGAGTTAATATTTCTTTATAACCAAGGGCAGAAGTGCAAAAACATACAAATGTGGAATTTTATGTATTAAAGGTGGAAATCTTTCACACCTTGGCACAGCTACCAAAAATTCCATGCAAAACAATTTAGTTATATTTCCAAACGTGAGGAGTGTGGGGAAGAGTACCCACATAGCCGAAACAACAGCTACTAAATATGACCGTGCTGAACAACAATTTATAGAACTGCTGACAACAGAGAATTTAGACGAGTTACTTGAACAGGAGCCTGCAAAAGCTAGAGAGTTTGAAAGAACGCTCTCGACAGCAATTCTTAATGCTTATCACAACGGTCGTGGTGACGAGCAAGCTCACCGTTTTCTTCAAAGAATACTTTACCGAATTAATCGGTTGAAGTTATTTTGGTATGACGATTTGCGGAACTATACCAATGAGCGATCGCTTTACTTGTATTCATGTCGCAATCAAATCGAAGCTGCTTGGCAAGCTTGGGAACTAGCACAAATCGATGTGCCAGCACTGCAACAACTAGATGTCAAACAAGCACTCATTGAACGCGCATCTGTAGATGTAGATCCACCTTTATCGCCAGATAGCCGCTATATTCGGGAAGAAATGAGTGAAGCTGGCTACCGTCACTTACTAGCGATCGGCTCCTTTGATGGCTTAGTAGAAGGTAGCCGGATGACCTCGATTTTGGGTGGTGCAGCGAATGAAGTGCAGTGTACGCTGGTGCGAGTATTTTTGGAAGAATACGGCAACGGTCGCTTATCTCGCAAGCACTCGACATTTTTTGCCCAAATGTTAGCTGAGTTTGGGATGAACACCGAACCTGAGGGATATTTTGATTTAGTGCCTTGGGAAGTCCTGGCTTGTGATAACCATAACTTCTTGACGACAGAACGTAAGCGCTATTTCCTCCGCTACAGTGGTGCTTTAACTTATTTTGAAGTAGCTGGCCCGGCGGCTTACAGAAATTATCTGACGGCGGCGCAACGACTAGGGTTGTCAGATGCAGCGATGGGTTATTGGGAACTGCACATTAGGGAAGATGAACGCCACGGCCGTTGGATGTTAGATGATGTAGCTTTAGCTTTAGCAGAAAAGTATCCCAATGATGCGTGGGAATTAGTACTTGGATATGACCAAGAGAAACTGATGGGCGATCGCGCGGCGCAAGCTGTTGTGCGCTCAATACGTGAAGTTGAACAAGCTACTTTACCCATCAAATAAATATAGAAATTAAAATTAGCAGGTTCTTCGCTGGCATTTTTAATTTCACATTAATTTCACATTGCTAATTCACCCAGAAGATGAATTCTTTAGTGACAACTGCTGCCTAGAGAAATACTTTCTGCTGCGTTCTTGAAATTATAACTGATTTTTCTCCTTGTTATACATTAAAGTTGAAGTGTACTCACATGAAAGATATCTTTTTTTGTCCTGAAGAATCTAATTTCTATTCCAACTGTTTAGAAAACTTAGTGCTGAGAAATTGTAAAAAATCTGAATCGGTTGTTGAATTTGGTTCGGGAGACGGAACTCCTGTCATCAATTCATTGCTGAGGAACAAATTTGACGGAGTGATCCATGGATTTGAATTAAATACCTCTGCCTGGAAAGCGGCTAATTTAACAATTGATGAATATAATCTTGCTCACAAATATATCATCAATAATTCCTGTTTGTTCAAATCTTCTAAGCCAAAAGCTAAGTATCTCGTAGCAAATCCACCATATTTGCCCGCACCAGATGCAGATATTTATATGCCATTATTATTTGGTGGTATAGATGGAGCTACAGTTACCAACGATCTCTTGTCATTAGGCTATGAAAATGTATTAGTTTTAATTTCTAGCTTTTCTAATCCCAAAAGTACAATTGAGCAGGCAAAAGAAAATGGTTATTGTGTTAACAACTTTGTTGTTTTACCTTTAAAATTTGGTTACTATAGCTCCGAGCCAAAAGTCAAAAAGCATATAGAAGAGTTGCGAAAACACAGCATGGCGTTTTATTCTAACGAATATTACTTTTTAGCAGGAGTTCTATTCAACAAGTGCCAAAATAATCCGATTGATTTATCTAAGGAATTAACTCAGGTAATGACGAGTTTGTAAAATTAACAACTATGTTCAATAGTTAGTTCAGCACAATGGAGTATAAGGCAGGGATAGAATCTAGGACTTAAGCAGTGAAACGAAAAATCATGTTTTTTACAAGGGTTATAGAGGTGTAAATATTCACAACACCTACACCTTTACGTCACTCAATCCCTGACTTCAATTATGGGGTACTACTCAATAACTATTGAATATCTTTATAAGTTTGCTTGAGTGTCTCCTCTATTGAGCCTAAACGTTGGAACGCCTCTATTAGTTCATGAGATTTTGTTTTTCTCTTAGTTAACAACACTTTTAGAGGAGTTAAAAACTTGACATCCGGGTCATCTACTAGAGCAACTTCTACTGCTTGCAAAACCTTTGCTGCATTCACAAAAATATCTTCGTTATCAAAGCCTTCTTTTGCAGAAAGCTGATGTAAACCTGCGTCTGGAACAGTTGCTCTACCTAACAAAGATTTGTCTAACACTAAACCTTTTAACAAGGCTAGCAAAGCTGCATAAATAGAGAAATCATCACAACTATCAAAAGCCTTAAATTCAATACGCCCCACTTCGGCTGGTATGCGCGCTACTTTGGTCAAAGAAGGAACGCTAGGAATTAGTTGTTCTTCTTGTTCTACAAAAACTAGCACAGCAGGTCTTTTACCTGTTCTAACAAACGTTCTTACCGAAAGACCTTCCCACAAGCTGCCATTATAAAAAGGAGAACTATAGCTAAACGGCACAATGTAGGCACTGTAATAAGTCAACTTTCTGCCAATATCAATTAAACTTTCATTAGACAAATCTGCCATAGAAATATTTAAATCTGGCCCGTATGTGACCATATAAATATTGGCAGTGTGTTCATCAGGATAGCTCTGTAACTGTCTAATTTCATAATCATTTAATGGAGGTTTCGGCTCAAATACAGTCTTGTAAGGATTAAAACTAGCCAAGACTGGTGAGAAACCATAATTAGCAGCAACTTCACGTAATAAGCGAAAACTTTCTGACAATTCGTCAATAGCACTTTGAATATCAGAATTTATGGTAGTTCTGATTTCAATACCTTTAGGTAAGCAATCAATTAGCTCTTCAGAGTCAGCAAATCTTTCAAATCCTTCAATATACCATCGTTTTTTCTTAATACCAGCATCACCGACGCGCAGTTGAGGATAGTCGCTAGGATATGTAGGTAGCCTTTCGACGATTTGAGCGAAATTAGCAAATTTTGTCCAAGAAAAATCAGCAAATTTTCCTTCCTTGTTAAGGAAAGCAACTTCATGCTCAATGCCGAAAAAAAACATCATTTATTCCTTAATTATTTGGGGTTAACTTTATCGAACTAATGTCAATTAACATGTGTTCTCGAAAGCAGGAGGCAAAAACCAGGGCATTAAGTTCCGCTACACCAATTTTGAGTGCATGACTTTAGGGATGCGGCTTGAGGTAGAGGCATATCCAGTAGTCAATAGCTGAAAGTATTTTGCAATAGTTAGTGTATCAAATTTGTAGCAAATTGCTTCAATAATTTCCGATAATCTGGGGTTTGCTATTATTCGATCTATGGTTTGCATGGCAGTTTTACACCCAATTTTTAAATCACATACAATAGATTTATTGCAAAGGTTCAAATAATATCAAAAGTAACCGCAGATAAAGATAACAAAAAATTATGTAAAAATTTAATTATTAAACGCTAAATTATAGTAAGGGCACAACAATGTTGTGCCCTTATCATAATATTTTGAGCCAGAAAAAGCGAACAATAAATTGTCCACTTCACACTCGATTTATTCAGACAGAGACTGGAGTAATTCAGAATATCTATCTACCGCTAGAAGCGAATTAGTCCATAATAAGAAGTTGCTGCCAGAAGTAGAATTGTTATAATCCCCAAAGCAATGCTAAGTGAAAATTGCACAGAAGTTTTTTGATTGAGTTCCTGTTTACTTTCGCGTTGCTGAGATGTAGTCGAAACATTTTTGGGATTTGTTGCTTTTTCAGTAGTCATAGTTGTGATAAGTTATGAGCATTTATTACTAAGTTTGCTGCAATTGTCAGAAACTGCATCTGCCTTGAGGACTACTAAAAAAGGTGTAGAAAAAGACTTAAAGTATTGCCGATGACAACGAAATGTTTTTGTCGCTGGTAAATGTTCTAGTACAATTTGTGAGACTCTGCTGAGACTCTCCATGAACCTGAGTTAACAGGTAGTTATTGCTTTTGAGTCAAAAAGTGTCTTGCTATTAGTCCTCAAAAATAGTTAATTCTTTTGGTTGGCACTGCTGAATCTGGAACCGAATTTCCTGAGTTCCTTCCTGTTCTAGATCCTCTATATAAGCAGGTAGGAACGTTTGAGCCTCCTGTGAGTTCATAAAAGGCCCGAAGTAGTAAGTACAGCCAGGATGATTAGTGATAATTTCTACCCACCAAGCAAATTCAAACTGTTCCTGTTTTAAGTTGTCTGTCAATCTCATAGCAGTCTCCGCAAGTTAAAGGTACGAGGCACGACTGATAATACTTTCAGACGATTTCCAGCCAATCAAAAATTTGTTCTAAGTGTGTTCTGGAAAAACAATTTTCAGGTTTAGTTATATTTTCACCTTAGAAAAACTGGCAGGAAAATAAAAGTAGGAGATTTCCCCAATAATAGAAAGTATTCCCGATAGTTTTTGTTAAGAGTAATTAACTTAATAATGATATAGTGCCCAGTTAATTAACCAAACATTGAGCCGATATACAGGCTAAAACCAAAATAATAGCTGAAAATGGTCAAAATCAAACCGCCAAAAACCTTTGAATTACATCCTGGCTGAGTTCATCTGTTGAACCAGAGGCAACAATACCGCCTTTTTGCATGGCGTAATAGTAATCGGCCTGACGGACAAAGTGTAAGTGTTGCTCTACCAACAAAACAGAAATGCCTGTGGTCTCTACGATGCGACGGATTGCGGCTTCAATTTCTAGAATTATTGAGGGTTGAATACCTTCTGTAGGTTCATCTAATACGAGTAATTGAGGTTGTCCCATTAAAGCACGAGCGATCGCCAGTTGTTGCTGCTGTCCTCCACTCAAATCACCACCCATCCGCGAAAGCATCGTTTTCAGGACAGGAAATAAGCTAAAAATTTCTTCTGGAATCTCTGCTTTTTTTGCCTGCTTCTTCCTAGCTTCTAACCCCAACAATAGATTTTCTTTTACTGTTAAACGAGGGATAATCTCTCGCCCTTGAGGAACATAACCAATTCCCAATTTTGCCCTTTGATCAGGAGATTTGGAATTAATTAATTCTCCAGCCAAATTAATAGTGCCGCTACGGGGTTTGAGTAACCCCATAATAGTTTTGAGCAGGGTTGTTTTACCTACACCATTACGTCCAATTAGACAAACCATTTGCCCATTTGGTACGCTCAAATCTACATTGCGAAGAATATGGCTTTCGCCATAGTAAACGTTAAGGTTAGAAATTTTTAGCATCAGGAAATTAATCGTAGATGATAAAGGTATGAAAATCTCAATCTGCAACTGAGTTTTTGTTTCTATGGCAAGGAGCTTTTTTGCCAAGAGCAATTTGAGCAGCATTCGCTAATATTTCAGCAGAACTAGACAATCTTATAGTATTTTTGTGGTCAAAAATATTTTCAATTATGCCTAGCGCATTTACACCTTCTTTGCCATCTAACTTGAAATTCTCATTAGCTTTATCTAGAAGAAGCAGAAAAGTTGAACGCTCCGAACCATGAAGATAATCTTGAATCTTTTTGGCATTATTGAGGTGAGTTGTTAAAGATTTTGTGTATTTATTAATATTAGTATCTTTATGACGACTATACTCTTCAACAGTCACACTAGAAAGCAGTATTTTTAATTTATTTTGCTTAAGGCCAGATAGAATACTCTTCAACAGAGAACGTGATTCTAGTTTTGGAGCTAAATTTAACCAAATACATATATTGAAGAGAATATATTGCATAGTTATATGGAATACTTGAATTTTATTGAACGTTATTATACTAAATATTTCTACATATGTACTTGCTGACTGTTTGGCTAACTGGAATTTATAGTTCATACTTCATAATATACAGATGCTAGCCCAAGCAAATGACCCAAACGACGAAAACACAAAAACTGCTGACTTTTGAGGAGTATCTTGCCTATGATGATGGTACAGACACGCGCTATGAGTTGGTGGATGGAGAATTAGTTGAGATGCCACCAGAAAGTCAGGAAAATAGCAATCTGGCAAGATTTTTATTTGTTGAACTACTAAAACATTTCCCATTTTATTTAGTTGCTCACAAGGATACAGAAATTGAGGTTGCGGGGCGACGGGCGAGATGTCGTTTACCTGACTTAATGGTTCACACAGAAGAATCTTATGCTGCCCTTATCGGTGCTACTCGTGCTACCCTCACCCGTGATATGCCGCCGCCTGCGCTAGTGATTGAAATTGTTTCACCGGGAACGGCGAACCACATTCGTGATTATCGCTACAAGCGGACGGAGTATGCCGCTAGAGAAATATTAGAGTATTGGATTATTGACCCACAGATGCAACAAATTACGATTTGCCAGTGGGTGGAAGGGCAATATGAAGATAAGGTATTTACAGGTGCGGCTTGCATGGAATCAGTGATAATTGCTGATTGGGCATTAACAGTAGAACAGGTATTTAACAGCGCAAATCGATCATAATTACCAAGCAAATAGAAAGTGCGTTAGCGCAGCTTAACGAAATTAACACGTTTTTCATTCTTGTTGTTGTCCTAAATATACTTCAATAACGCGGGGGTCATTTTGAACTTCCTCAAAATTACCTTCGCACAGTACCGAACCTTCATGTAACACCGTTACTTTCCGGGCGATTTGACGCACGAATTCCATATCATGTTCAATTACTAAAATTGAATGGCTCTGTGCTAGTGCTAAAAGTAATTCGCCGATGTTGTAGGTTTCCTCATCTGTTAAACCCGCCACTGGTTCATCAACAAGTAATAAATCAGGGGACTGTGCTACTAACATTCCAATTTCTAAACGTTGCTTTTCTCCGTGGGACAGCAAACCTGCTGGAATGTCTGCTTTAGGAGTTAAACCGATAGTTTCTAATAGCCCTTTAATACTATTTTTTTCAGCAGTTTGGGGACGCCCAAACAAAGTAGAAAAGACGTTTTTATTATGATTGCTGGTAATTTCTAGATTTTCACGGGGCGTTAGATTCAGATAAATTCGGGGTGTTTGAAACTTGCGTCCAATTCCTAACCGCGCAATTTTATATTCAGCTAAAGAACGCAAGTTTTTACCTTTAAATAAAACTCGCCCAACAGTTGGTTGTACTTTACCTGTAATCACATCAAGAAACGTTGTCTTGCCCGCACCGTTGGGGCCAATTACTACCCGCAACTCACCCGCATCCATACTAAAGTTCAGCTGGTTTAGTGCTTTAAAACCGTCAAAATTAACAGTTACGTTTTCAGTTTCCAATATTTTGGCGTTCATGTTGCACTTCGGCGTCTTCTTCCAAGGTGGGATATGTCGCAATCTGTTGACGACGTTTTAAAAGTGAAATGTTTTGATTCCGCGACCATCCTACTATGCCATCAGGAAGTACTGTAACCACGCTTAAAAAGAGTGCGCCTTGGAAAAATAACCAAATATCGGCAAATTTTTCACTTAAAAGGACGCGGGCATAGTTGACTAATAAAGTTCCCACAACTGCCCCAATTAATGTAGAACGTCCTCCCACTGCTACCCAAATCACCATTTCAATCGAAAAGGCAATATCCATTGCTCTAGGTGATACAGAACCATTTTGTAAGGTGTAGAATGCTCCTGCGATGCCTGCGATCGCACCGGAAACTGCAAAAACTAATGTTTTAAAATCTGTAGGATCATAGCCAGAAAATCTTACCCGGCTTTCATCATCACGAATAGCTATTAACAATCTGCCAAAGCGTCCACTTGTCAACC
The DNA here is from genome assembly GCF_059505145.1 of Mojavia sp. Taxonomy (NCBI): domain Bacteria; kingdom Bacillati; phylum Cyanobacteriota; class Cyanophyceae; order Nostocales; family Nostocaceae; genus Mojavia; species Mojavia sp. The sequence continues at coordinate 98,942 of NZ_JCACKA010000068.1, read as the reverse complement.
AGCGACAAACACCGTAGGTAGCTGCGAGAAATAATACCGTCAAAATGTAGAAAATAAATTGTGTTTTTGTATCGCTGACCGTTGCCCCAAACAAAGTTGTAAAATCTATCAGTCCATTCGTACCGTTGAAAAATTGTTGTTGACCGTTAAAAAAATTGAAAAATACAATAACTGCGGCTTGAGTCAAGATAGAAAAATAAACACCTTTTAGGCGATTGCGAAATACTAAATATCCCAACAATCCCGCTAATAACCCTGGAATCATTACCACAGCAGCTACAGCCACCGGAAAGGAATAGAAAGGTTGCCAAAACCAGGGAAGTTCCGTTACACCATAAAGCCCCATGAAATCAGGTAACTCGCCAGTAGGGACTTGCAGCTTCAGGTACATTGCGATCGCATATCCGCCCAAACCAAAGAAAATGCCATGTCCCAAACTCAATAAGCCAGTGTAACCCCAAATCAAATCAATACCCAAAGCCACAATTGCCAGTGACAAAAACCTACCCAACAAATTCAACCGAAATTGTGAAAGCACCACTGGCATAATCAATATGAGGATGAGTGCGATCGCCACCACCACCCCGGCCTCAAATATTAACCCTCCTCTCTTCTTCCTCATTCTTTCTTCGTGCCCTTCGCGTCTTCGTGGTTCGTTTTAAACATCAACAGTACGACCTTTTTGCGGAAAAATACCCCCAGGCTTCCACTGTAAAAACACAATAATCAACGCAAATACCATTACCTTCGCCATACTCGTCGTAGCAAAAAAAGTAAATAAATTTGCCAAAGGTTTAACAGGATTCAACAGTGAAGCCAAAGTACCAGAACCAATTAAAAAATTAGCTGTACCAATTCCCAAAGCTGCGACAATAGTACCTGCTAAATTGCCCACACCCCCGACAACTACCACCATAAAAGTATCGATAATATAATTTTGTCCGGTATTTGGCCCGACAGAACCGAGTAAACTAATGGCACACCCAGCCACACCAGCTAAACCAGAGCCCAGTGCAAAAGTAATCGCATCAACTTTTTGAGTAGGGATACCTAAACAAGCACTCATGCTACGATTTTGCGTAACAGATCGAATCCTTAATCCCCAATTAGAACGTTGTAAAAAAAGATAAATTCCAGCTACACAAATTATTGTTAAAGCAATAATAAATAATCTTGCAAAAGGTAACTGCACACCGCCTAAAGATATTCCAGCTTGTAACCAAGTAGGCGCTGTTACATCCACATTTTGAGCGCCAAACCAAGGTTGAGTTACTGCTTGCTGATAAATTTGACTCAATAAATTGCACGTTGTTATTGTTATCCCCAGCGATAGCAACAACATCACCCCCACAACCCAGTTACGGATTCTTTCTAAATTCCTGCGGGAATTTAAAATCCACAAACCGCCAAAAAACAATAGCGAAAACAAAGCTATGCCAATTACTAATACCCAATTCACACTGCGGACAAACTGCTGAAAAATTAAACTGACTCCCCAAGTTGCTAGTAAAGTTTCTAGGGGTCGTCCATAGAGATAACGAATCACACCTTTTTCTAAAATTAATCCCACACCAGCGGTAAAAATAAAAGCGATAATTAAAGCCAAAAATATATAAAATTCAAACCACAGTCCACCCAATTGTTTACAGCCATTTTGAACAACAAATGTTGTATAAGCACCGAACATCATCAACTCACCATGCGCCATATTAATGACGCCCATCAATCCAAATATAATGGCTAGTCCCAAGGCGGCAATTAATAATACAGCGCCAATACTAATACCATTAAATACAGCTTCTAAAAAACCTGTAAACACTTTTTTAGTAATCCGTTTTGATTTTTGAAATTATTTACGTAGGTGGGGAGTGGGGAGATGAGGAGAATAACTCCTAACTCTTAACTCAGCATTCTCAACGCCCCATGCCCCATGCCCTATGCCCTAAACTTTTTTGTACTTACCACCTTTAGCTGGATCAGACCAATCACAAGCAAATCCCTTAGTCTCTTTCACAAACTGATTCCAGGGAACTGGCTCAACTGGTGCAGGAGTGGCATAGACAATATTAAACAAACCATCGTCTCTTACTTGACCAATTCGTACAACTTTGGATATGTGATGATTCTCATCTACTGTCACTTTTCCTTCAGGTGCGTCTATGGTTTGACCGTAGGCCGCAGCACGTACTTTAGCTAAGTCGGTAGCGCCAGCTTTTTCTACTGCTTGCTTCCACAAATAAACTGCGATATATGCCGCTTCCATTGGGTCATTTGTTACGCGATTTTCACCGTACTCTTTCTTGAAAGCTGCAACAAACTTTTTGTTAGCAGGTGTGTCTACTGTTTGGAAGTAGTTCCAAGCAGCATAGTGACCTTTGAGATACTCTACACCAATGGCTTTGACTTCTTCTTCAGCAATACTTACAGACATGGAGGGATATTTTTCTGGTGTCAATCCAGCCCCTTTCAATTGCTTGAAGAAAGCGACATTACTATCACCATTTAAGGTGTTGTAAATTACCCCGCCGTTTGGCAAATTTTGCTTAATTTTAGTAATGATAGGTGTAACTTCTGTATTGCCTAATGGTAAGTAATCTTCACCAACTGTTTTTCCACCTAATGCCTCTAATTGAGCTTTAATAATTGTGTTGGCAGTACGCGGGAAAACATAGTCAGAGCCAACTAAGAAGAATTCTTTACCCTTATTTTTTAACAGCCAATCAACAGATGGTTCAATTTGTTGATTTGGGGCAGCGCCAGTGTAGAAAATATTTTTGGAACATTCTTGACCTTCATACTGCACTGGATACCAGAGCATATGATCTTTGCTCTCAAATACTGGCTTAACATTCTTGCGGCTAGCAGAAGTCCAACAGCCAAAAACTACAGCAACTTTATCTTGATCAATTAGCTTGTTGGCTTTTTCTCTAAAAGTATCCCAATTAGAAGCACCATCTTCTACAATTGCTTCAATTTGTTTACCTAAAACACCACCATTAGCGTTAATTTCTTTGATTGCTAATCTTTCTGCATCAACAACGCTTTTTTCACTAATCGCCATTGTGCCGCTGAGAGAATGCAAAATTCCTACTTTGATGGTGTTACCAGTAGCAGCGGCGACAGGAGAAGCAATAGGAGAGGCCTCTGGACTATTAGTAGCGGTTGGTGAATTATTCGTACAAGCCTTCAGAAAAATGCTGCTTCCAAAGGTTAAAGAGCCGTAAATTAAAAAATTGCGTCGATTAAACCGTCTACTCATCTGTTTATTAATTTTCCTTTTGATGAATCAGCTAACTTATAGAAAGCTGACAATATCAACCTTTAAATTGTGATATTAGTTCGATATTTAACTATGAAAAAGTTGTCATTTATACAAAATGCTTTTTTTGCATAGAAAAAAATTGATTTTTTCATCAATGAATTAATTAAACTTAATAAATAAAATAGTTATTTTAATGTTATGAGACAGCCTAAGCAATAATCGGTGTTGCTGAATCAGTGTATAAGGGACTTCTAAGTAAAAAATATCCCATCGCTGCGGGAGCAGGAGAGAAGTGACGGGTACGCAGGGGTTTCACGCCACTACCCTGCCTTAAGCCCTTTGGGTGACGCTCCTTCGTCGCTAACGCTGACGCTAACGCAGTCGCCCCTTCGGGGTTCGTCAGTCGCTCATGGGGAGTCACTGCGTTATGGGGGTTCCCCCCGTTGTAGCAAGTGGCGTGGAAACCCCCAAGACCACGCTGACTCACCTGCTCCGGGAAACCCTACCAAGAGCGCTGTCTCACCACCCTCCGGGTGTCTACAAGCCGGGGAACCCGTCCAATGGGGTGGCTCCCCAAGTGGAGCAACTTCGGAGAGCAGGGGAGGCAAAATTTGATACTCGTATTAGATGCAAGGATTGGATAATTTAATTTTTGCAGTTCCCTAAAAATGTTTTCTCACCTTTTTTGGAAAAGTTTGAGAAGGCTGTGAAGTAAAACATAGTGCTTATATAAAAGATTAAATTTTAATTCAAATTAACAAACAATACTTTAAGTATCTAAATTAATGCTTTTTAGTGTTTTCGTGACACTTGGGTGCCGCAGAGCAACTTCCGTCTCTATAAAGCCTTGAAAACTAAGGTATAGGTAATCCGTTTCCTAATCTATAGTGTGACTCAACAACAATATACTAGTAGATGGTAAACATATATTATGATTCAGAACGGGACAGTAATCAGAGGACATTACCAAATTCAAGAACGGCTCGGAAGTGGAGGATTTGGTATTACTTACTTGGCTATTGATATAGACCGGCCAAGCCATTGTAAATTTGTAGTCAAACAACTTAGTTTGCGAAATAATGACTTTAATACTCTGCCATTCGCCAGAGAGTTATTTGAAAGGGAAGCAAAAGTTTTAGAACGGCTCGGTAAAAAAAATGATCAAATTCCCGAACTACTCGCATACTTTGAAGAAAATGAGGAGTTCTATTTAGTTCAGGAATTCGTAGATGGAAAAGATTTAAGGTCTGAAATTATTCCAGGCCAGCCGTTACCCGAAGACAATGTGGTTGTTCTATTGCAGGATATTCTAAAAGTCTTAGAGTTTGTGCATCAAGAAAATGTAATTCACCGAGATATAAAGCCCTCGAATTTAATCAGGCGATACTCGGATGAGAAAATTGTACTAATTGATTTTGGGGCTGTTAAGGAAATTAGCACTCTAGAAATTAATGCAGATAACCCATCAAGCCTAACGCATAATGTAGGCACTCCTGGTTATACGCCTATTGAACAAGAACGAGGTCATCCCAAATTATCTAGTGATATTTATGCTGTTGGAATACTGGGCATTCAAGCCCTGACCGGCTTGATTCCAAGGAATTTAGAAAAAAACTTTTCAGGGGAAATTATATGGCGCAAACACGCGCCAAAGGTAACTAATGCTCTGGCTTCGGTGTTAGACAAAATGGTATGCCCAAGTTTTGAGAACCGTTATGAGTCAGCTACAGCAGCCTTGACAGCCTTTACTCAAGCAGATCAAGTTTCACCAACTAGACCACCAACTCAATTAGCTGGTTATCTTTCTAATACACAATATGCATATAGATATCCCTTAATAACAAACCTTGTTTTATGTCTATCATTATCCTTCACAGGAACTTATGTATTTCAAATTATTCAAAAGATAATTATAGATAAAACTTACCAAAATTCTAATGAAGCTTAAATTGATGTCAAGGATGTTTGTAATAGTAATATTATTTATCAAAATATCCCGGGAGTCAAAAAAATTGGCGTAGAAAATGTTGAGAAAATAAGACCAAATTATGAGGAGGAATATAAAGATGTTTGGCCTGTTTTTCGCTGGGTTTGCTTATACAAACTAAAACCAACGTCAAAGGTTCATCAGTTTGAAGTCCCTCTTATTGATAAGAATCAAATAAAACGAGTTGGCATGGACTTGGATGCTTATTGCAAAATGAAATACCCAGATAAAGTTAAACCTAGCCATCATGACTACAATAACCGTAACTCATTAAAATGCACCCGCCCTCACCCACAATAAATTTGTTCACAAATATAACAGAGACTAATAAATATAGGTAATAAATGTAACTTGCAATGTTTAATTAAGCATTGTGCAATCGATAGCAAGTAGCTTTATTAAATGAAACACGCTCAAAGGATTCATCCAGGTTGATGGTTGTTTCACCGCTACCAAGAAACAAGTAGCCATCTGGTCTTAATTGCTGTCTGACTTTTTTAAGTAAGGATTTTTTGGTGGCTATATCAAAGTAGATTAAAACATTGCGTAAAAATATGACATCGAATTCGGGGAGGGATGACCAAGATTGCAAGAGATTGATCTGACGAAACTCAACCATTTGGCGGATTTGGTTGTTAATTTGCCAGTCACTATCTAGCTTTTGAAAGTATTTATCGCGGAGAGTGTTAGGCAGCCCACGCCTGATTTCTAGCTGGTTATAACGCCCTTCACGGGCACGTTCTAATACCTTGCTGGAAAAATCGCTAGCAATTAGTTTGACTGACCAATTAGCAAGCATGGGAAAATTTTCACGAATGAGCATGGCGATGCTATAGGGTTCCTGTCCATTGGAACAGGCAGCACACCAAATATTTAGCGATCGCTCAACTGACCGTGTTTTCACTAATTCTGGCAGTAAAAATTGTTTCAGCACTTCAAAGGGTTGAGTATCGCGGAAGAACGAGGTTTCGTTAGTGACTAGCGCCTCAATTGTCTGGACGTGAAGACTGCTGAACGGCTGAATTCGCAAATGTTTTACCAACTCGCTAATTGAAGCAAATCCTGCTGATTCTGCAATTGGCTGCAAATATAGCTCTGCCAGATAAGTTTTATCGCCATGCAACACAACCGCTGAATGCTCATAAACTAATTGACGAAGATACTTAAAATCAATGGTGTTAACACCCATAGTCTGCTTCATTACAGACCTGAAATAGGAACACGATTGGGACGGATGCGGCGCATAATTTCACCTGACATTTGCTCAAGCGGCACAATTTGATCGGCAAGTCCAGCATTCACGACAAAGCTAGGCATTCCCCACACTACGCTACTAGTTTTGTCTTGTGCAAGTACCTGTCCGCCAGCCTCACGAATGCATTGACAGCCATGTAACCCATCTTGTCCCATACCCGTTAGTATAACCGCGATCGCTCCCGCACCATAGACTTGTGCAACCGAGCGGAACAGTACATCTACTGAAGGGCGACAGGAATTTTCTGGGGGTGCTTGATGGGTGGCAAGTCGAACTACATCTTGGTCACGTTGCACAACCATGTGAAAATCTCCTGGTGCAATCCAGGCGTGTCCAGGTTCTAGTACTACTCCTGGAACTGCTTCATCCACTGGAAATTGACACTTAGATGACAAACGTTCAGCTAATAGTTTCGTAAACATCGGTGGCATATGTTGCACAATCAGGATGGGAACTGATAAATTGGCTGGCAAATCAGGAAGCATACTAGCAAGGGCATTGGGCCCCCCTGTAGAAACCCCAATTGCGACAACATCCACTTGCTCTATCCTGGCACGCAGGGGAGGAACAACTGGATGGCTAATTGCGGTTGGCATTGACAATAAAGGAGCTTTTGCACTAAATACCTTGATTTTTGGGATTAATTCCTCACGAATATGTTGGTGTGTTGCCTCCACACTCCCTAAGTTACTGGGTTTTGTTGCATAATCTGAAGCACCTAAAGAGAGAGCTTCCAGCGTAGCACTAGCCCCGATGCGTGTGGAGGTACTGAACATGATTACCGGCAAGTTTGGATAAATTTGTCGGATAGCAGCAAGGGTTTGTAAACCATTCATCTCCGGCATCTCAATATCCAGGATGACGACATCAGGATTGACACGAGGAATCTTGGCCAGGGCAATGCGACCATTGGCTGCAACTCCTACTACCTCTAGTTCTGGATCGCTAGAGAGAATTTTACTGACTCGACTCCGAACTACTACTGCGTCATCCACGACGAGTACCCGGATCTTTGGCATAGGTATAAAAACTAATATTTGAACTGGTTGACGACTTTCTGCAAATCTACTGCCATGCGCGCTAACTCTGTGGCTGCCTGTGATGTATTACTGGCTGCACTTGTCGTATTTTGAGCATTGAGCGCCACCATCCCGATATTTTTGGCAATATCTGATGTTCCTATGGCTGCCTCAGTGATATTGCGAGCGATTTCATCTGTGGTTGCTGTTTGCTCCTCAACGGCACTAGCGATCGTACTTTGGAGGTCGTTTATTTGATTGATGATGTCAGTAATTTGAGTGATGGCTTGAACTGCACCTTTGGTATCGCTCTGAATCGCTTCAATTCGCTGACTAATATCTTCGGTGGCATTCGCCGTTTGTTTAGCTAATTCCTTCACCTCGTTGGCGACTACGGCAAATCCCCTACCTGCATCGCCGGCTCTTGCGGCCTCAATTGTAGCATTAAGGGCCAGCAAGTTTGTTTGTTGCGCGATTGAAGTAATAACTTTGATGACTTTGCCAATCTCAATGCTGCTTTGACCGAGTTTATCAATTGTCTGGTTGGTGCGATCGGCGGTTCTAACTGCTTCGGTTGCAACTTTCGCTCCTTGAGCGACAGTCTTAGCAATTTCTCGAATGCTAGCATTCATTTCTTCCACCGCAATTACAACTGTAGCGGTGTTTTGATTCACCTGTTCGGCTGAAGCAGATGCGGATGTTGCCTGTTCAGCGGTTTGTTTGGCGTTTTCGGTCATTTCTTTGCTCACCGCGGTCAGTTCTTCTGATGAAGATGCAACCGCCTCTGAAACTTCTGCCATTTGTCTAATTGAAGACTTCAATCTGCTAATCATTTGATTAGCATTATCACTAAGTTGCTTGAATTCGCCAGCGTTGCGTGCCTTGATTTGCTTGGATAAATTTCCTTGGGCAACGGCAAGGGTGACTTCATTGATATTTTTTATTTGCTGTGAGAGGTTCTTAGACATTTCGTTCAAGTTGTCGAGTAATTCTTTCCAAGAACCTTCTGCTCCTTTGACAACAGCTTGAGAACCAAGTTTTCCTTCTTTACCAATTTCAGAAGCCACGCGAGTAACTTCGTTAGCAAAGCTTTGGTTCAAACTCACCCATTCATTAAAAACCGAGGCTATTTCACCCAACCCATTGTCCTCCACGGGTAAACGGACGGTAAAATCACCGTTTTTTGCTGCATTCAGTGCTGCTAGTAATGGTTGCAGTTGCACATCTGTGGTGTGGTGATTAGTCTCTATGGCATCTGCACTATTTTCTGTGGGAGATTTAGAGTTGGCTGTTTTTCCCGCCCGATTTGTAGCCATTGCAAAGCTTTCCTCAATTCTTAAATAAGATGACTTTTAAAATTAACTTCTAAAATCTTTTCGGTGTCTAGAACTAGCAAAAATCCCTCAGCAAGTGGGTAAGCTCCCGCTAGCATCTGACGCATTCTACCTTTTAATGTCGCAGGTGGCGGTTGAAACGTCGCACTCGTCAACTCTAAAACGTCTCCAACTTCATCCACGAGTAGGCTGACTACTTCATCGTGAGAACATACAACGATATTAAACCCCTGTGGTTCATCTACTAGGTGAGTGTTTGATCGGATTGCCGACTCGCCCATCTCTAATCTTTGCTGCAAATCAATTACAGGAATAATTTGCCCCCGGAGGTTGATTAATCCACAGACATCAGGTGGTGCTAAAGGTACATGAGTCATGGTTTGTGGGCGAATCACTTCTTGAACGTGCTGCACGTTCAAACCAAAGTAAATGCCGTTGAGGAAAAAAGTGCAAAGTTGTTCAGCCATGATCAGCTACTTGCAGTAAATGGGGGTTGGCAATCCTAATCACTGTCTCAATGTCCAGGATTTCTGTAATTTGACCTTGAATGACAGTACAGAAAAGCACGCCTGACCTACTGGGAATACCTTTAATCGTCAATGGCTCCTCGACAATATCGAGAATGCGATCAACTACTAGCCCAACGCTGAGTTCTGGGTAGGGAGAGACAATCACTATCGAAAGCGTTTCTGCTACTGTTGCCAAAGCTTGATCATCGAGATGATTTTGAGGGCGATCGCTAAATACTCTGTGAAGCTCAATCAATGGCAAAATTCTACCGTAAGACTGCACGATGTACTGATTACCAACTTTTTCTACAGCAGAAGCGGGAATTTCTTCTAGTCGAGTTGCGATCGCCACTGGAATACCCATACGTGCGCCTTGGGGCCCTTGAATCAATAAAATCATTTGGCGATCGCTTGCTTGTTCTTGGCTGTTTGCAGCTATTGCACTTGCCAACTGTTTTTGTTTTGCACTCACACCAGCCTGCTTTGCCAAACCACTCACATCAATAATCAATGCGACTTTGCCATCTCCCAAGATTGTGGCTCCGGCAAATAGAGATACCATCTTCAACTGCTTTCCCAGAGATTTCACGACAATATCTTGGGTGTCTTCAATTATGTCTACGACTAGCCCAAATTGATAGTTATCAACTTGCACAATGACTAAACTGAGTGCTGAGGAGCCACTGCGGTCTTGGGGTCTCCCCAAGTGGAGCAAGTGGCGTTGCTGAGGAGCCACTGCGGTCTTGGGGTCTCCCCAAGTGGAGCAAGTGGCGTTGC
>NZ_JCACKA010000068.1:0-88699 GCF_059505145.1 Mojavia sp. | reverse complement strand
GAGGAGCCACTGCGGTCTTGGGGTCTCCCCAAGTGGAGCAAGTGGCGTTGCTGAGTGGGGAATGTGGGTGTTTGTCTTGGAACTGCAATACTTGATTGAGGTAAACCAATGGTATAAGATTGCCCCGCAAGCGATACACAGGTACGTCATAAAACATTTCAATGCTATTAAGTGCCTGTTCTTTTTCTAGGCGGACTAGCTCTTGTAAACTTGCTTGGGGAATGGCATAGCGATCGCCTCCACTGTTGATAATTAATGCAGGAATAATTGCCAATGTCAGCGGAATTTTGATTTTAAAGGTTGTTCCTTGTCCGGGCTGACTTTGAATTTCAATGGTTCCGTTAATTTTTTCAATATTGCTTTTGACAATATCCATTCCTACGCCCCGCCCTGAAAGGTTTGTTACCTGTTCAGTGGTCGAGAAACCGGGTAAGAAAATCAAATTCATCGCTTCCGGCTCGCTCATGGACGCAGCTTGCATAGCGCTTACTAAACCAAGTTGCTGCGCTCGCCTTTTAAGTTTTTCTGGCTCAATCCCGTGGCCATCATCGCCAATTTCAATATTTACTTTGCCGCTTTCATAAAAGGCTCTGAGGAATACCCTTCCTGATGTTGGCTTACCATAAGCAACGCGTTCGGCTGGTAATTCAATGCCATGATCGATGCAGTTGCGTATTAAGTGAGTTAAGGGGTCTTTAATCGCTTCAATAATACTTTTATCTAATTCTGTATCTCCTCCTTCCATTTCCACTTGAACTTGTTTATCAAATGCGATCGCCAAATCACGAATTACGCGCGGAAATTTTTGCCAAATGGTACTAAGTGGTTGTAGCCGAGTTTTCATCACTCCTTCTTGCAACTGAGATGTAATTAAGTTCAGGTGTTGGCAAGTTGCAGTGAAGGTAGTATCCTTGAATTTCTCACTAATTCCGATTAGCTGGTTACGGGTTAACACGAGTTCACCCACCAAGTTCATCACTTGATCCAAAAGTCCAACATTAACTCGAATGGAAGATTCTGAAGCATTTAAGGTTGTGGTTTCTGGAAGTTCGCTCTCACCTAGCTGTTGCAATTGCATATTCACAGCAGGTTGAGGTGATAGAGGCGTGATTGTTAATGTCTGTTTAGGCTCCTGCAATTTAGCCAAAGCCTGAATGAGAACTGAGTAATCGTTATCACCCTCATGCCTAGTAATTTTGATTTGGGACAATATTTGCCGAATAGCGTCAACTGTTTGCAGCAAAGTACTGATGATGAGAGGATTTACTGCTTGGCGATCGCCAGCACTATCGCGCAGATCACTTAGCAAACTCTCCCCCGCATGAGCCAGCGATTCTAATTTAGGAAACGGTAAAAAACCACAGTTTCCTTTCAAGGTATGAAGCGATCGATAAATACGAATTACTGCTTCTGGGTTTGAAGATTCTTTCTCTAGATCGATAATGTCTTGCTCTATTTGATTCAGATTTTCATAGCTTTCAACAAGAAATGCTTCTATATCATCATCATCATCGATTTCTGCTAACTCCATTGTATTGATAAACTTATAATCTATATCTTTTGTATTAATACTAATATATTTTTAGACTACATAATAATCAGTCTCTAGAGAGATGTTAACGTAAATTAATGCTGAAAGAATAATGTTTACCCTAAATGACAAAGTGAGAGACATGCAATGTCCTCGTTGCCATTCCAGCCAAACTTTCAAAAATGGTCGTCGGAAAGACAGACAATGTTACAAGTGTAAACAATGTGGTCGTCAATTTCTCGAATCTTATCAACCTTGGTGCTACTCAAATGATGTCAAGGAGCTTTGCCTCAAAATGCATCTCAATGGCATGAGCTTGCGAGAAATCGAGCGGGTAACCGATATCCACCACACAACAATTTTGCACTGGCTTCGGAAAGCAAAGCTTTAATTAGATGATATTTCCAAAATCTAGCAATGTTTGGAAAATGGCTAATTTTAAAATTTTGGCTATACTTAGTGCCACCTCTTGAAAGCCAAAATTCAAAGCCCTTGATATTTTAAGATTTTGGCTTGTTTTCAGAAATTAAGTTTATTGATACTACTAATCAATCCCATTATACGTTCAGCATCATCTATTTTTTTTAAATCTACCATTTCTGTAACCAAATATATAAATTAATATTACTTAAATTAAAAATTGTTTCCTTAATAAGAAATATATTTTATTCAATTAAAACATAGAATAAATATCCTAAAATTAAAGATTCTACGCAAAAAAATTACAAGGATAAATCTGATGGCTTTGGTTTTGATTATTGATGATGCAGCCTTCTCTCGTAGAATGATCCGCAAGTTTTTGCAAGTAGATGGCTATGAAATCCTAGAAGCCACTAATGGACGTGAAGGATTAGAAATGGTTCACAACCACAAGCCAAACTGCGTGTTGGCTGATCTTTTGATGCCTGACATGAATGGGTTTGAATTTCTTCAGGCTCTTCAAGATGAAAAATTAAAAATTCCCACAATCATTATCTCAGCCGATATCCAAGATGGCGCACGCAATCAAAGTTATAGCCTGGGAGCAGTCAATTTTATTAATAAACCACCTAAAGAAAACGAATTACGAGAGGTAGTCCAGAAAGTTATCAATACTAAGGGATAAAGCTTACATGAATGTCACAGCAGAAGAACTGGATGCCCTGCAAGAATTAATTAATATTGGAGTTGGTCGAGCGGCAAGTTTACTCAATGAGATGGTAGACTCTCACATTCGTTTAGAAATTCCGTTTGTGAAAGTATTAACTGCTACCGCTGCCTACCAAGAATTAGCAGCACGATTTCATGATGATAATTTGGCATCTGTCAGGCTAGGTTTTACAGGCTCATTTTATGGCACTGCTGGCTTGATTTTTCCCACTGACAGCGCATCAACATTGGTTGCAGTTCTAACTGGAGAAGAACCGGGTTCAGCTGACTTAGATGCAGTCAAAATTGGAACCCTGAGCGAAATTGGTAATATTGTGATTAATGGAGTGATGGGTTCGATCAGCAATGTACTAAAGCAGCGCATGAACTATACATTACCTGTTTATTTAGAAGATACGATAGATAACTTATTATTACCTGCAAATGCAAGTAGCTCAAAAATCCTACTTGCACAGGCAAGGTTTACAATTGAACAATTAGAAATTATTGGAGATATTATTTTAGTATTCGAGGTAAGTACATTCGATGCGTTAATTAAGGTAATTAACGAAGAGATTGCAGTATCATGAAGGATAATATAGCAATCCGATTTGATTTCTGAATCACTCGTAGAGGTAAGGGACTGGGGACTGGGAAGAAGGAATAAAGGTGTACTGAATTTTGTTCAAAAATCAAATATGAGTCCTATATTAAGTAAAAGTATATACAAAAAAACGTAGCCGATGTGATAATATCATGAACAAAATTGAGCAAACTCAGGAAAAATTTAGCCTTTTAGATACAATTCCTTTGGGAGCTTTTGTTCTAAATTCAGATCGCACCGTTTTATATTGGAACAGTTGTTTAGAGGAATGGACAAAAATTCCTAGAAGTAAGATTATTGGAACTTCTATTGATGAATATTTTCCACATTTAAATCAACCCCGCTACACTAGCCGCCTACAACAAATTTTTCAAGGTGGGCCTCCGACAATTTTTTCTTCGCAACTGCATAAATATGTGATTCCTGTACCTTTACCACAGGGACAATACCGTATCCAGCACACGACTGTAACTGCTGTGCCTGCATTAGATGAAGATGGGTTTTATGCCCTGTTCTCAATTCAAGATGTCACTGATTTAACCTACCGAGTTCAAGAATATAAGAATTTGCGAGATCAGGCGCTGGCAAAAGCAAAGGAGCGTCAACAAGCTAAAGAAGCGGCTGAGGCGGCGAACCGCATCAAAGATGAATTTCTAGCCATTGTCTCTCATGAACTTCGTTCTCCTCTGAACCCAATTTTGGGTTGGGCAAAGCTACTGAAAAATCGCTCATTGACAGAAACAACGATCACTCGTGCCCTGGAAACTATTGAACGGAATGCTGAATTACAGGCTCAGTTAATTGATGATCTGTTGGATATATCCCGGATTCTACGGGGCAAGATGGCACTGAATTTAGAAAGTGTTAATCTTGCTTCTACTATTGAATCTGCCTTAGAGACGGTGCAATTAGCGGCAGAAGCAAAGTCAATTCAAATTTATTTGCATTTAAATCCAGCAGTTGGAATGGTAAAGGGTGATAGTAGCCGTCTGCAACAAATTGTTTGGAATCTGCTATCTAATGCTGTCAAATTTACATCATCTGGAGGAAAAGTCGAAGTTTATTTAGAACAGATTGACTCAGAAGTACAACTCCGTGTCAGCGATACAGGTAAGGGTATTAGTCCTCAATTTTTACCCCATGTATTTGAGTATTTTCGTCAAGCAGATAGTGGTACAACCCGAAGTTCTGGTGGATTGGGGCTGGGTTTAGCGATCGTGCGCCAGCTTGTCGAGTTACATGGCGGTAGAGTTTGTGCCGAAAGCTTCGGAGAAGGACAAGGCGCGACGTTTACAGTTTCTCTACCAGTACAACAACAGAGTCAAGAATTAGGAACAGTAGATAATAATCGCTCTAATAATTTTTATCCCACCTCTATGCTCTACGCTCCACTAGAGGGAGTAAAGGTGTTAATTGTTGATGATGATGCTGATACACGTGAGTTTTTGGCTTTTTTCTTGGAGCAGCAAGGAGCAATCATTACGATCGCCGCATCAGCCAATGAAGCACTGACAGCAATGGAGCAGTCAAAGCCAGATTTATTGTTGAGCGATTTAGGTATGCCAGATGTTGATGGTTATACCTTGCTGCGGAAAGTGCGCGCAATGCCCGCCCATCAAGGTGGACAGATCCCCGCGATCGCCCTTACTGCTTACGCCGCAGAAACAACACAAAGGCAGGTTTTTGCCGCCGGATTTCAACGACACATTGCGAAACCAGCCGATCCCTGCAAATTAGTAGCTGCAATTGCCGCACTCGTTAAAAACTGATTTGAAAATGGGGCATGGGGATTAGCGAGGAAAGATTTCCATAACGAACGTTGTGGGTGCGATTGCATAATTGCACTGCACTTTGCGCGATCGCCCGTGATATCATGTCCGGTTGAAGACTTATCATTTAGACCGTAGGGGGAAAGAGGCTTTTACGATTTTTGCACAGATGCGGTAATCATAAGTGATTAGGCGGACATGATATGAGAGTCTAGTTTGAAACGAGAAGCTTCAGGCTTTGAACTCAAAAATTTAGGCTTTATACCAATTCAAATAATGTTTGCGACACATAAATTATTCGTCAGGGCACAACATTGTTGTGCCTCTACCCATCTGTCGCATTCTTTTTTTCAAATTGGTATAACTTCAATACAATTCAGATAAACCTTTTTCTCTCTCCAGCTTCGCCAGCCAACCTCAACAGATAAATTATCTTAACTGAACCGTATTGAGTTATGAGCCAGTATCTTGCTGAAGCAGAAGTTTTCGTCTTTCCCACATCATTTGCCCAGCAGCGATTGTGGTTTCTTGAGCAGTTGACACCAAACAATCCTGTTTATAATGTGGCGGCGGCACTTCGCCTCATCGGTTCGCTCAACTTAACTGCCTTAGAGCAAACATTCAACGAAATTGTCCATCGCCACGAGGCTTTACGCACTACCTTTTTGATGGTAGAGGGACAACCAGTGCAAGCGATCGCACCTTGTTTAAAGATTCCCCTTCCCGTCATCAACTTACAACATCTCTCACCAAATCAA
Organism: Mojavia sp.; assembly: GCF_059505145.1. Taxonomy (NCBI): domain Bacteria; kingdom Bacillati; phylum Cyanobacteriota; class Cyanophyceae; order Nostocales; family Nostocaceae; genus Mojavia; species Mojavia sp. The sequence goes on along the minus strand of NZ_JCACKA010000068.1, from coordinate 82,909 downwards.
CGCCAAACCGAAGCCCAACGACTCGCAACCGCAGAAGCGCAACGTCCTTTCAATCTCATTACCGGGCCATTGCTGCGAGTGACGCTGCTACAACTCGATAAAGCAGAATATGTGTTGCTGCTGAATTTACATCACATCGTTGCTGATGGTTGGTCGATTGGCGTGCTTATTAAAGAATTAGAGGCATTATATAAAGCCTTTGTAGAAAATAAGCAATCGCCTCTACCAGAACTACCAATCCAGTATGCAGATTTCGCCGCATGGCAACGTGAATGGCTGACGGGCGAAGTGTTGCAAACTCAGTTAACTTACTGGCAAAAGCAGTTAGACGGCATTTGTGTGCTGAATCTTCCCAGCGTTAGCGAAGCTCGCCGTAGGCATCGCCTCCGCCCAGCAGTTTCAACCTACAAAGGTGCAAAACAATTTCTCCAACTACCGCAATCCTTAACTCAAACGCTAGAAGCACTTAGCCAGCAAGAAGGCGTTACCTTATTCATGACTCTGCTTGCAGCGTTTCAAACCTTGCTTTATCGCTATACCCAGCAAGAGGACATTGCAGTAGGTTCACCCATTGCCAATCGCAACCGCAGCGAGATAGAAGGGTTAATTGGGTTTTTTGTTAACAGTTTGGTATTGCGTACCGATTTATCAGGTAACCCGACATTTCGAGAACTGTTGCAGCGAGTACGCGAGGTAACTTTGGGAGCTTATGCCCATCAAGATTTACCCTTTGAAAAGTTAGTGGAAGAACTGCACCAACAGCGTTCTTTAAGTCATCATCCCTTATTCCAAGTTGTATTTAGCCTGCAAAACACTCCCATTAATGCCCTAGAATTACCTGAACTAACGCTTTCGCTGTTTGAGTTCGATAGTCAAACCGCAAAGATTGATTTAGAGTTTCACCTATGGCAAGAATTGGGTAATCTCAAAGCACAAGTCATCTATAGCAGCGATTTATTTGATGACATCACCATCACCCGAATGCTGGGACATTTCCAAACGCTGCTAGAAAGCATTGTCGCCAATCCCCAACAACGCTTGTGTGACTTGCCACTTTTAACACAGACACAACGCCAGCAGTTATTGATTGCATGGAATGACACCAAAAAAGACTATCTATACAACAAATGTTTTCATCAGTTGTTTGAAGCGCAAGTGAAACAAACTCCCGATGCTGTAGCAATAGTCTTTGAGGATAAGCAATTAACCTACCACGAACTAAATATTAGAGCGAATCAACTTGCCCATCACCTGCAACAACTGGGGGTAGTTCCAGATGCTTTAGTGGGTATCTGCCTAGAGCGTTCTTTAGAGATGATAGTTGGGCTGTTAGGCATCCTCAAGGCGGGTGGAGCATATCTGCCTTTAGATCCCAGCTATCCTCAAGAGCGTCTTAACTTGATGCTAGAAGATGCGAAAGTCTCAGTATTACTAACTCAGCAACAATTTCTTGAGCGTTTGGGGAAGGTTGCGGTATCTGTGGTTTGCTTGGATAAGGATAGAAAAGCAATCGCTTGCCAAAGCCAGGAAGATCCCAGATGCTGCGTCACCTTTGACAATTTAGCTTATGTGATTTATACCTCTGGCTCAACAGGCAAACCTAAAGGCGTTTTGATTCAGCATCAAGGACTTGCAAACTTAGCAGCAGCGCAGATTGAGGTTTTTAATTTGCAACCGAGTAACCGCATTCTGCAATTCGCATCATTGAGTTTCGATGCTGCAATTTTTGAAATTGTCATGGCATTGCAAACAGGAGCATCTCTTTATTTAGCAAAAAAAGAATCTCTGCTACCAGGGCAAAATTTACTGCAACTATTGCGCGAAAAAGCTATTACTCACGTCACTCTTCCGCCTGCGGTTTTAGCAGTTCTAACTCCAGAATCACTTCCTGCACTGCAAACTATTATTTGTGCAGGCGAATCTTGTGGCGAAGATATTGTCAAACGCTGGTGGAATTCTAGCCGTCGGTTTTTCAACGCTTACGGGCCGACTGAAGCCACTGTTTGGTCAACCGTTGCTGAAATTAAAAATACCGAAGAAAAACCGCCCATTGGTCGGGCGATCGCTAACGCTCAAATATATATATTAGATAAACATTTACAACCTGTACCAATTGGAATTCCTGGCGAATTATACATTGGTGGCGATGGGCTAGCGCGAGGTTACCTTAATCGTCCAGAATTAACAACTGAAAAATTTATTCCCCATCCTTTTAGTAATCAAGAGGGAGCGCGACTTTATAAAACGGGTGATTTAGCCCGATATCGACCAGACGGTAATATTGAATTTTTAGAACGTATTGACAATCAAGTAAAAATTCGCGGCTTTCGGATCGAGTTACAAGAGCTTGAAAAAGTCCTAAGTCAGCATCCAAATATAAAGCAAGTAGTAGTTATCGCTCAAGAAAATATGTCTGGCGATCGCCGCTTAGTAGCTTATATTGTACCCACTCAAAAACAGACACTAACAAATATTGAACTGCGGGAATTCTTAAAACAAAAATTGCCAGAATACATGATACCTTCAGCTTTTATCATGTTAAATTCTCTGCCAATAACACCTCATGGTAAAGTAGATTATCAGGCGCTCAAAGCAATTAAGAGCTTAACTAGCAGTTTAGTAGAACAAGCCGCACTCGCTCCTCGTAATTCAACCGAGTCTACACTAGCAAAAATTTGGATTGAAGTTCTCAACCTTGAGCGTGTCAGTATTCAAGATAACTTCTTTGACCTTGGAGGAGATTCGCTGCTAGCTGTGCGCCTCATGAATCAAATAAACAAACAGTTAAAGCATAGCTTACCGCTATCTGCCTTATTTTTAAATCCCACAATTGAAAGTTTAGCGATCGCTATAAGCTCAGAAATAGATTCTTTACCTTGGTCTCCTTTAGTTGCAATTCAGCCTCATGGTTCAAATCCACCTTTTTTCTGTGTTCATCCCATTTTCGGCGTTGTCTTTCCTTATTACGAATTAGCTCATCATTTGGGGAAAGAACAACCATTTTATGGATTACAACCTCTTGGGCTTGATGGAAAAACATCTCCATTAACTTGCATTCAGGAAATGGCTGCTCACTATATTGAAGCATTGCGTAAAGTGCAGCCCCAAGGCCCTTATTTTTTAGGAGGTTGGTCTTTTGGAGGTTGGATTGCTTTTGAGATAGCTCAACAACTCCGTAACTCTGGAGATGAAGTAGCTTTAGTTGCGGTGCTCGATACTTTAGCTCCAATTGACCGTAATAAACCCTCATTTAGCAAAAGTTTTAAGTTTATTATGACTACAGTGGTGCGATATATATGGCCATTTTTTATTGATTACTTATTTATAATTATTGCATCTTACAAATTCAAAATTACTAAATTTAAGAAGCTTGTAAAACGGTTAAAAATAAATTTATTTTCATCTTTAATTACAAGAAAAGCTGCCACAACCGAATTGATATCTGAAGAGTCTAAGTCACGAAATGTGAGTGAGTTAGCAATTTGCCCCATGCTGCGTGTTTTCTCTGCCAATAGTCAAGCAACTGTTAACTATACTCCGCAGGTTTACCCCAAGCGAATTACACTTTTGAGAACAAGCGACGAATCTAACATTAGCGAAGCAGATCCAAGTATGGGTTGGAATGAGCTAGCGCTTGGAGGAACGGAAATTCATCTGATTCCTGGTAATCACCTAACTATGCTGAGAAAGCCGCATATCAAAGTTCTCGCTGAACAGTTAAGAGTTTGTATAGAGACCAAAGATGCAAGCCAATTAAATAAGGAATAATATTCAGGCGTTTGCTTAGGCACTGAGGCGCAAGTAAGAAAACAAGTTAACGGTACTTAAACAAAACAGAAAAGTAAAAAAGGCTAAAATGGTTAAATAGCATAGCTTTCACATTGAAAGAAGCTTATGAAAGAAACCACTCCCGCAGCAATGCCGCCATGCTTTGAAAGATGGTGTCAAAAATTTGATGATGTGTTTACTCATAAGGCTCAAAAAAGAGAGTTTAGACACTATGTAGGGGGATTACTGGGTGAAAGTGAGAGAAAAAACCTGTTTCAGATGGCAGAGAATGCTGTAGGCGTGACTTACCACCGATTACACCACTTTTTAACTGAAGCACAGGAGTCTAGTGAGCAGGTAAATGAGCGTCGGTTAAAGATCATGAACAAGTGTAGCCAGACGAGAATTAGTAGAGGCTTTAGCTTAATAATTGATGATTCTGGACATAGAAAAAGTGGTAATTTTACGGCTGGCGTAGGGAGACAGTATATCGGAGAAATTGGCAAAATAGATTTAGGAATAGTAGTGGTAACAACGCATTTATACGATGCAAGAAAAAGCGTACCGTTAGATATCGAGTTATATCAGCACGCTGATTCTTTAGTAAACGGAAAACAAGACCCCCTATTTGAAAAGAAGCCAGAACTAGCAATCAAGTTAATAGATAAAACTATTAACAGAAAATATCAACCAGGGATAGTAATTGTAGATGCAGGATATGGCAACAATACATCCTTCTTATTAGAGCTAGAGAAAAGGCAATTAAAGTATCTAGGTGGATTAGCGAAAAATCGCAAAGTCATTATCAATGGCGTTCAAGAGATTCAAAAAACAATTAGATTGGATGAATTAGCAAAACTCATACCCCAAGAGGCTTTTACAGAAATTCAAATCGAGTTAAATAAACCCAAAACACTATGGGTAGCAACTAAAGAAGTAGAAATATCAGGTTTAAGTGGAAAGCGAAATATCGCTATCGTCATGAATGCTTCGGCTTTCTCTAATGCCACTGATATCGACTATTTCATCACCAATGTTTCACCATCAATTGTCACTCCACAATGGATAGTTGAGACATATTGCCAAAGAAATTGGGTAGAAGTTTTTTACAGAGAAGCCAAGGGATGGTTAGGACTCAAAGAATATCAAGTTCGAGATCAAAGGAGTTTACTGCGCCATTTTATTCTAGTTTTCTGTGCCTACACTTTTATTCTTTGGCATCAGTTGACTGGTGGATTAAGACGAAGGTGGGCGAATAAACCTTTGAATACTTTTACTGAGGCTTTAGAGGCATTTAGAACAGCCATGTCTTTCCGATTTTTTAATTGGTTGCTCTTAAATAGTGACCTGTTCGCTTTTTATAAAGCCAGTTTGGGCTATATTTGGGCTTGATTTTTGTTTAAGTACCGTTAAGAAAAAATTTCTGACTTAGCTCAAAATCCCTATTTATGAGGCTTTTCATCTGCCAATGTTTCGCAACTTCCTTGCTCGGTCGGGGCCTAGAGCTACCCTCTTAGGTGCGATGTAGGATGTTAGGCAGGAGTTCGTTGAAATGGGTAAGCTGGTACTGCCAAATTTTCAGGGTAAGCAAATGGGGCAAGTAATAGTTACCCTTACTGTTACAAATCGAATTGATCAAGTGTTAGCTCAACGAGGTTTCATTTCTGTGCAGGAAGTTCGCTCTTGTACCCTAGATGATGTTTTAGTGGATACGGGTGCAACGTTGCTGTGCTTACCTGCTACCATTATTAGTCAATTAGGTTTAGTCCAAGGTGGAGAAGCTCAGGTAGAGATTGCGGCTGGAGTACAGCAGGGGCGAATTTTCCGAGATGTGGAACTTTCTATTGGAGAACGTCAAGGCACTTTTGATTGTTTGGAACTCACGGACGTTCCCTATGCTCTTTTGGGTGTAACGCCAATGGAAGTTCTAGGGCTAGAACCAGACCTGAAAAATCGGAAGTTGCGAGTTTTGCCGATGAATTCTGAGCAAACCTATCTGAGTATTTTGTAAGCGATCGCTTCACATTTAATCATATTTAATATTCAAAGGGTTTGCTATTCGTAGGCTGCTGAATGCTCTGTTACCCATCCTCGAAATAGACGGATGAGAGCGTTTTCTTTTGTCGTTTTCTTCAATTCTAAAAATCTTTCAATATCAGATGGAGTTAATAACGAAAGAGCAATGCTACGATCGCAACTTTGATATTGCTTATTTTCTAGGTGATACATTGTTAAAGTTTGCCCATCGTAGCGCCACACTTCAGGTACACCGAGATCTGCATAAATATCGAGTCGATTAATCGAACTACTGGTAATATCAATTTCAATTGCTAAATCTGGTGGTGGATCTTTGCTCAGGTCAATTTGCTCTTTGTCCCAGACAGCCTGTTCATTTTGAATGTAGTAACATTGATCTGGCTCTAAACCCCGCGCCAAATCTTCGCGATCGCACGTCCTAGACCCTAAACTGCGAATTTCGATTTCCAACTCCTCTGTTATCGCTTCAACCAACCGTCCCAGAAGTTTTTTGTAGCTTTCATGTGGGTCTAACGGCATTTTGATTTCTAACAAACCCCGGTCATAGGTTAGCCGCATCGCTGGCTGCTGCTCAAAGTCTTTTACTAAAGACTGATAAGTTTGCCAGCTAATATTATTGAGTAAAACCCGATCCGGACTCTGAATTAATATTGCCGTCATGGGTATGAGGGGTGACAGGTGAACAACGTCCTTTTCTTTTATTGATTTTAATACTTCAATATTGCAGCTAAACAGTTTAGTACTATGCTGCATCGGACAGTTGGTTCACGTCTTGGCTACTTCAAGTAATAATTGTCACCCTCCCAGTATCCAAGTCGTAACGACCTCCGACGATTTTTAATCTGCTGGACTGTAGTTGTTCAGCTAAAATGTGCGATCGCTTCAATAGTTCAATTTGATATTGCACATTTGCCACCACAGCGTTTTCAACTGCGTCACCTGACTGATTTTTTACCTTGTCTACGGCAGGCTTAATTGCTTTAACAAAGGTACTAATATCGCCAAGCAGCGCTTCGTTTTGGACAGCGGCGGTAACTGCTCCACATCGTTCATGACCCAGTACCATTAGCAGTGGAGTACCTAGCAGGGCAACCGCATATTCAATGCTGCCAACGGCTTCAGGTATGGCAATATTCCCAGCAATCCGAACATCAAAGATATCTCCGATGCCTTGATCGAAAACAATTTCGGCGGGTACTCGTGAATCCGCACAACTGAGGATGGTTGCAAATGGATGTTGTGCTTGAGCGACTTCCTGCAACCGCGCCGCCGATTGATCGGGGTATTGGGGTTGATGCTGAACAAATCGCTGATTTCCCTCTATCAGCTTTTGCAATGCTGCATCGGGACTGAGGGATTGAGGGTTGTTGTCCGAGGGCAATTCGGCAGCTTTAGCTTGTTTAACCTGCCAGAGTAAATCGCTGGCAGTCATCATGACACCAAATGCCCCCATGACTCCTAACCTCAAGAAGTCACGACGTTCCATGAAATGCTTCTTAAGATCCATGATTTTCTTATAACGACGCTACACATTTTACAGAGCGAATCTCCATTACATCTGAGATGTAACAAGTACCGCCAAACTTGTTAAGCAGTGGTCTGATATTTTCTACAACAGGCTTGAGTTGCTCTGGCATACAAAACGCGATGATGTATACATTATCGAGCATCGTCATGTCTAAATCTTCTGCCGTACCTCGTAATCCTTTACCAGCCACATCTCGAATTACAGCATGACCATTTACGCCTGACTTGTCTAAACTATCTAAAATTTTGCTCAGTTCAAACGAGTTGGCGATAATTTCTATCTTTTTAACTACGTGCATATTATTACCTCCAAAACAGGTTAATTCCGTACAGATATAACGGAATTCCCACAATAATATTGAATGGAAATGTCACTGCCAGAGCGGTAGAAACGTACAGGCTAGGATTTGCCTCTGGAACAGTCATCCGCATTGCCGCTGGGACAGCGATGTAAGAGGCGCTGGCACACAGTACAGCGAACAGTAGCGAATCTCCCTTAGGCGCACCGATGAATTTAGCGATTACCAACCCAATGCCTGCATTAAGTATTGGAATTAGTATGGCAAATGAGATCAGGAAAACTCCGGTTTTTTGCAAGTCTTTAATTCTTCTGGCAGCGACTAGTCCCATATCGAGTAAAAAGAACGTGAGAACCCCATAAAACAACCCCTGAGTAAAGGGTTCTAAAACTTGCCAACCATGTTCTCCTGTCAATACGCCAATCAGGAGGCTACCAACCAGAAGAAAGACTGAACTATTAAGAAATGCTTCTTGTAACACTTCTGGCCAGGACAAATCCCGCTTGCCATCGACTGTAAATATATTCACCAGGATAAGACCGACAATGATGGCTGGAGATTCCATGAGGGCAAGGGCTGCGACCATGTAGCCATCAAAATGAATACCAAGCTCAGTTAAAAAAGCACTAGCCGTGATGAAGGTGACAGCACTGATAGAACCGTAAGTTGCAGCGATCGCGGCGGCATCATAAGTATCCAGCTTCAGCTTCAGGATAAAAAAGGTGTAAATTGGGACAAAACAAGCCATCAACATCGCTGCCAAGAGCGTGAGAACTACTTCCTGAGTGATGCCACTTTTAATCAATTCTACCCCGCCTTTGAAACCAATCGCAAACAGCAGATAAAGCGAGAAAACTTTGGGCACGGGGGCAGGAATCTCTAAATCGGACTTGACAAAAACAGCAGTCATCCCCAGAAAGAAAAACAAGATTGGCGGATTCAGGATGTTGGATATGATTAAGCTACCATCCATATTCATCCCTCCTTATGTTGGTGAAACTGGCAATTCAAGAAACTTTGCATCTTAAAAAAATTAACGATTGACTCATGATGTATCGTGTATTGCTACCCCATGTCAATTGGGTGTTTTAAACGTAATTAGATACATTAATGAGCTTAGTATGCTTACAAAGTTTAATGAAAGTAGTTTGAAATAGCTGAGAAAAGCTGTGTTTTTGTATTTTTAAATATTAGGCGATCCCTTGTTGCAAAACTCAGATATTCTTTATCTATAAGCCCTTTATCGGCGGTTAATTATCTATTTTTTGGCCTTTTATAAGAAGTCTATTGGTAAAAACTAGAATTTCTTGAGTTGCTTTTGTTTTGGTCACGAGGATTACCTTACACCTTCTTTAATAATTCTTTTAAAGTAATTATCTTCAGATTAATAGCCAAGAATTTCATTTTTAAATTAGGTTAAATCAATGAAATTTGAGTTATGGAATTAATTTCAGAACTAATTTCTTCCGGTTCAATGAAACTAGTATTAACCAAGTTGATGTCAACCATTGGTTTTATAGGTTGTATTTCCAGCAAATTTGATGAAATTATTGCACCCCAATTATGTAGACAGGCTTGTTTATCAATTTTATTAAAATCTAAACTTCTAAACCTATCATTACTAACTTGCACTGATATTAAATAGGGTTGCAAATACTGCCCCTTAGCAATATTAGCTAGCTTAATTAAACCATTAAACACGACTTCTTTTAAATGTCTAGCATGGTCTGCCTCAAATACTTCACGTATTGTTCGTAAGGTAATGGCAGCTACTATATCTTGATATATCGCCTCAATTTCAGTTGTTTTTCTGGTTACTCCCTGAATTTCATCTTTGCTGTGGTCATATTTTACTTCTGCTATTGTAGGAATAATTTTAGATGTTGGAAGTTCGTAATCAATAACTAATTGTTTCAATTCAGGTATATAAACAACCTGAAATTGCTGTGTAAATGCAACCCGGTCTTGAGATGTATAGCAGAGGTATTTAAATTCGCTTAAGGAAGGATACTCGGAACGTTCTAATACCATCTCGTTGTAAATTGCTACAGCAGATGCTTCCCCATCCTGGTAAGCTGCTTCTAACTCATCTATTTCTGCATTCTGCTTTTGCATTTCTAAGATAAAACTATGTTTGTCGCGCTCATAATCTGCCCTCAACTGCTGCAAATTTGCTTGGCGAATACTCTCTAGCTCTTCATATTCTTGCCTAGCAAGTTGATAATTTAATTCAGCTTTTTTTTGAGCATTAATATATTGCTGCTTGATAAATGGTAGCAGTCGCATAGCCCAATCAGGTGGAGATTTCGGCTGGTAAAATTGTGGGACTACTGTTGCAACTGACAATTTCTTTGGTACTTGCATAGGCGGGAATGTTTCTCGAATTCGCAAGTCTTCAAATGAAATAGTATCTTCTCGCCGCAGAGTATGTTCTAGAATCATTTGCAGCTCATTTACCCAGTCTGCAATTTCCTCATTAATATCATCGACATCAGCCGAGCGCTGCTCTAAGTAATTCTGCTTGCTCTGCTTTTGTTTGTCCTTCAAAGCTCTTTCTTGTTTACGGATAGAACGTTTTCTTTCAATTTCAGCCTGTCTTTGAGTACGGGCAGACTCCCTAACAGCAGTTTTGAGCAAACTAGACGGGCTGCTTCTATGGGACATTCTTGCAAACTCCTAGTGTGTATTAATACATAAATAATTAAGTAGTGATTTTACTCTTTTTGCTCTAGGGCAGTTAATGATTTATGTATGTTTATATTGTAGATACAGATCCTATATTAAACATCTAAAAAAGAAATATATTGTATTAAAAAATTCTTTTTAATAAGTAATAATAACTAGTTTGAGATTAGCAGGAGTTTTGAGGCGTTAATAACTCCATGATAGATTCTCGAAGCGATCGCACGCAGCACTCAAAAGAGTTAATACCCTTGTACAAAACCTGAGTAAATTCACCAACACAGCTACAATAATGTCAAAGAAATTCTTCGGCATGAAGGATAATGCCGAAAATAAAAGTTAAGTATTTCTCAGCGGGAGGCAAAAATGGGATTGGCTGGGTTAAGAATTGTTTTGATGGAGCCAGCTGGTCAAATAAATGTGGGTTCGATCGCCAGGGTGATGAAGAATTTTGGACTACATCAGCTAGTATTAGTCAATCCTCAATGCGATCCGCGATCGCCGGAAGCTTTGATGATGGCGGTTCATGCCAAAGAAATTTTAGAATCTGCACAATTAGTGGCGACATTGCCAGAAGCATTACACGAATGTGTAAGAGTTATTGCGACAGCAGGACGCGTCAGCAGCTGGGAAACACCCTTAGAAAATCCTCGCACAGCACTACCTTGGTTATTAGAGGAACCAGAAAAACCCGTAGCCCTAATTTTTGGTAGAGAAGACCGGGGATTAAGTAATGAAGAATTAAACTATGCACAGCGATTTGTACGGATTCCAACCAGTGAAAATTATCAATCCCTGAATCTGGCTACGGCTGTGGGCATCTGCTGTTATGAACTGGCACAATCTACACAGACTACTGAAACTCCAACCCTAGCGCCAAATAATCTCGCGCCTTGGGATGTAGTGGAAGCATATTACCAGCAATTAGAATCTTTACTGCTGAAAATTGGTTATCTTTATCCACATACAGCAGCTAGCCGCATGGAAAAATTTCGACAACTATATAATCGTACTCACCTGCAAATTGGAGAGGTAGCTATGCTACGAGGAATTTTGCGGCAGGTAGAATGGGCAGTTAACCAAAGCAATTATGAAAACTTGTAATTCATCGTTTAATATGTACGCATATATCCCCCCAAAATAGTTAATATGGCTTAAACTAAACACAAAAATGCTACTTATTGGCAGAGAGTGATTTCAGTATTTAGGTGCTTGAGGAGTAAGTTTTGGGTCAGGAGTCTGCTGGAAAAAAATCGAGTGGGTCACAAGGAGTACCAGTGTCAGAGTCAAGTGACAAACTAAGAGCTTTCTCGCGGCGTCAACCCGTAAACGGCCGCCAGCGAAGCAAAGTTCAAAAAGTGGAACAGAAGAAGACAAAAGTTCCTAACCAAAGGCGTGCTGTCCCAGGAGAAGCGGCGCTAACACGTCCAACAAATAGTATCAGTCCCTCCTCTATGAATGCTGGCGCGCCGAAAACAAGGCCAGGGCTAGTAATGCCAGCAGTAGTCAAAGCAATCCCTAGACCAAACGCAAACGCCAAGGCTCCTCCAGTACCACCTAGTGCTATGAAGTTAAAGCCAGCGCGGGTAAACAAACATGCGTCGCCCAGAATCGGCAGAAAATCGCGCAAGACTCGCTTAAAGCCAATGGCTAGAACTCTTTTGTATACCTTGCGGTTGTTGATTGTGGGAGTTGGTATTGGTGCGATTATGGGCACAGTGTTGTCAGTATTAGACCCCGCCACTCGCATCACCCCAGTTGCTTCAACACAATCGAATACAAATACTAATGTCGGGCAATCCCAGCCCCAACCTACCCCTAATACCCCATCTGCTTCTGGCTTCTATTTATCCCAAGAAATTATCCCCTTAAAAACTGCCGTGCAGAATCTGGCGGCAGCAAACCCCAATCTGTCACCTGGAATCTTTCTAGTAGATTTGGATACTGGGGGTTACGTAGATTTAAATAGCTCCGCCAGTTTTCCTGCTGCTAGCACAATTAAAGTGCCGATTCTGGTTGCCTTTTTTCAGGATGTCGATGCGGGAAAAATTCGCTTAGATGAAATGCTGACAATGCAGCAAGAGATGATTGCTGGTGGTTCGGGAAATATGCAATACAAACCAGCAGGAACTCAGTATACTGCTTTGGAAGTCGCCAAGAAAATGATTACAATCAGCGACAACACAGCAACAAATATGCTGATTGCTCGACTAGGTGGCATGGAGTCACTCAACCAGCGTTTTCGTACTTGGGGTTTGACAACCACAGTAATTCGCAACCAACTCCCAGATTTGCAAGGAACTAACACCACAAGTCCTAGAGAGTTAGGGAATTTGCTGGGTATGGTCAATCAGGGAAATTTGGTAAATATGCAATCGCGCGATCGCTTGCTAGATATCATGCGCCAAACAGAGCGAGACCATCTGTTACCATCAGGTTTGGGAGCAGGCGCTACTATTGCTCATAAAACCGGTGATATTGGCACAATGCTCGCCGATGCGGGTTTAGTTGATATCCCAACTGGCAAGCGCTACATAGCTGCTGTCATGGTACAACGACCCAACAACGACCCACGTGCCGAAAAACTCATTAGCGCCATTTCTCGTGCTGCCTATCAACAGTTTAGCCAAACTGGTGTCATACCCAGTAATACGACAACCACTATACCTCCAACTAATTATCAGCCACCAGTGATTACTTCTCCTGTGCCCAATGGTGCAGGAACCACTGTGCCCATGAATGGTTATCAATCGCCATTTATCGCTCCTTTTCCGAATGGAGTGGGAAACACGATGCCTAACACTGGTTATCCCTCGCCTCCAGTCATGAATCCCCAGTATTATCCCCCAAGATAGGAAAATGAAAAAGCAGGGGAGCAGCGAGAAGTGCGATCGCATCCCTACCGTAGGGTGCGTTGTCGCAAAGCGCAACGCACCATCATCTCAAACATCCCAAATATCTAACAAAAGTTGAAACGTTAAGATTATTTGCCATCTTTTGTGATGCCGAAATTTGAAGACCAACTAGAAACTATTTATGCCAGCGATCGCGCAGCATGGCGAGCTTGGTTGGAAAAGAATCAGCACACCTCCCCCGGTATATGGTTGATTTACTACAAAGTAAAAAGTGGTAAGCCAAGCGTTAAATACAGCGAAGCGGTCAAGGAAGCTTTATGCTTTGGCTGGATTGACAGTAAAGTCAAATCACTAGATGAAGACCGTTATATGCAGATATTTACGCCCCGGAAACCGAAAAGCGTATGTTGACATACTCACCGACCATTAGGTGCGGTGATTCTTGACGGCTCACAGCAACTAGCTACTCTTCGTAGTGTGACAGTCGCTCCCCGTCCGTTTAAGGTCGTGCCGATGCCCCATGCCGACCATTTCTATATTTCTAGATGCGTTCTCATCCCTTTGCTGCTCAGTCCCGCAATTTAAGCACAATACTGAGCGAACAGACAAATCAACCTTGCCCCATCTATACCCACAACAAGAACAAGTCTGGCTTGTGGGTTCCCACCTGCTAATTACTCTGAATTCCCGATTAAGCTTTTCAGATTTAGCTTCACATAGTACCCGGAATTCTCGCCATCCTTGCAAGCTAATTACTCGTGCCAGCTTGCGATTTTTGGCCATCCCTGACACATTCAAATCTTCCAAAATAATAGTTTGGTTCTCACTGACTACTTTGGTTGAAAGTTTGTGCAAGAAATCTTTACGGGTATCTGCAATTTGATTGTGCCGCTTGGCAATCTTAACCCTTGTAACTTCACGACGCTTAGAGCCTTTCTCCTGCCTTGCTAATTTGCGTTGTAGTTTGCGGATTTTGCGGTCTTTGTTTGAGTAATCGGGACTTGTTGCTTTCTCCCCATTGCTGATTACGGCAAAAGTTTTCACACCCAAATCAATACCAATGCTTTGATTCTTGGCATCAGATTGAATGGGTTCTATCTCTACAACAAAACTCAGAAAATAGCGGTTAGCACAATCTTTAATAACTGTTACACTACTTGGTGCAGATGGTAATTGTCTTGACCAAATAGGCTTAACATCACCAATTTTGGTTAGATATAATTCATCTCCTTTGATTGAAAATCCACCAATCCTAAATCGCGCTGATTGTCTTTGTGTCTTCTTTTTGAATTTAGGGCTACCGACCTTTTTGCCTTTTTGCTTACCCTTGAGTGAGTCGAAAAAGTTTTTATAAGCAACTCCTAAATCAGCAACAGATTGTTGCAACGGAATATTGGAAACATCAGATAACCATGAGCGTTCATTAGTCTTTTTAGCTTGCGTAATCACCAACTTTTGCAAGTCGTTGTTACTTGGCAGCTTCTCAGACTGTTTGCAGATAGCCAGTGCATCATTCCAAACTACACGCACGCAGCCAAACAACTGGGCTAAACTCTGTTGCTGTTGGTCTGTTGGGTAGAAACGGAATTTATATCTAGCTTTCACTGACATTGCTATAATGGGTCTGCAAAAGTATTATACATTGGTCTACAAGAAGTGACAAGCCAGTTTCGCAGGGAAAGACATAGTGTTACAGACTTAAAAATTCACTTGGTCTGCGTTACTAAATATCGTAGATCTGTATTCACAAAAGAAAGCCTTGAATTAATTGATAAAACGTTTAGAGAAGTAGCCAAAAAGATGGATTTTCAAGTAATTGAATTTAACGGCGAGAATAACCACGTTCACGCACTTATTGAATATCCACCTAAACTGTCCATCTCTCAAATTGTTAATGCCTTAAAAGGTGTTTCTAGTCGCCGTTATGGACAAGCTGGATACCCGAAACCTAATAAAGAATGCGAGTTTGCCGGGGGGAGTATCCCCCCGGCAACACGCGTAGCTTTGTGGAGTCCTAGTTATTTTGCCGTGTCTTTTGGTGGTGCGCCTTTAGATGTCTTGAAGGAGTACATTAGAAATCAAGAAAAGCCGTCCTAGAAGGACGGGGCTTGTATCCCATTCTTTTGGTCAAAATTAAATAAGCAATATATTAAAGAACTAATTGAACAAGGATTGATGACTGAGGCGGGTCTAGAAAAAATTGCAGCTGCAAAACAAGATGGCTCATGGAACGCGTTGGATGCGATCGAAGCGTTAACAATTCCAGCAGACTTAAAGCAAGCACTAGAAGCAAACGAAACTGCTAACAGATATTTTGAGACGTTTAGTAACTCAACCAAGAAGAATATCCTTTTTTGGATTGACAGCGCTAAACGCCCACAGACAAGGTTAAAGAGAATTGAGAAAACAATAAGTTCAGCAGCGCAGAATCAAAATCCATTGGCGTAATCACAAAACTTGATAATTAGTCAGAGCAAACGCATCCTTCCCGTAGATGCATTGCGCCTTGTAACAAAGCTAACAAACATTACCTTAATGCCAAAATATGGGTATTAAAGGAAAGTTTTGCGATATTTATCCTAAATTGCGTAATTAGACAAAAATCCTTTGTTTAATAAATAGTTAGCCTGCCAAGTTACCTCTAGAGGCTGTATCTCCAGATTATTTGCTGGTGTTCAGTATTACATAACAACAAGGTTAACTTTATTTTTCGACTCTCGTTGCAAAACATATGGGATAAAAGGGTACTCATCTGGGTACTGTCCATTGACTTTGCATATTTATATAACCCCATCAAGGAGAAAAATTAATGGCTTTTATTTCAACATTTGAACTACTTCTTAAGCCTCAACTTCCAAAGTCAATTACAGATACAAGGCCTGAACTTAGCCCACTAGCGAGAAAGATTCTCCAAGGCTATTTCCTTACTATTGCCAATGTCACCAATGAACTCGTATTTCTCTCCCTTGTAGTTACAACCAGAACCCCTGGAATAGAACGTGATAAAGTTCTCACTGTTTTGGATACTACTGGTGGAAATGATCCAGTAAGCAGTGTTTTTGACAGCGTTGGAGAGATACAAAAGTCACGCTTTACATTTCCCATCAATGCCAATGATACAGGCTTATTCATTCTGCAACCGAATGCCCTTAATGAGGAACTTCTAAGAAAGGCAGATTTTGAGTTGCGGGGTTATATTGAGATATACATTAGTTCAGTATCAACTGCAAAAACAACTCAGTTGCTAATCACTCCTGAACATCGAGGAACGTTCTTTGGTACAGATAGAGCCGAGCTAGGTGAGATTGCTTATGTGTTGCCCCTTGCTAATGGAAAAAGTCTATTTGAGTTAGGCAAAGATAGTTAAGCATAATCACGTTACAGAGAACTCTCATATATGCGGTACAAGATGTAGTGCGTTGTTACAAAGCGCATTACACCCGACTACTAGAGATTTGATAGTATTAACAAGGTGGGTGATCGCCTACATCGCCTACAACCCAACCTAAGCGATCGCTGTCTTCAGCAGATTTGCATTCAACACTATGACAAAGCGTAAGAAAAGCAATCTCCAGTGGATTAAACAAACGCTTGAACTGAAACCTGATCATCACTGGGAATCGCCATCAGGCTACAAAATTTTTGTAGCAGATCGAGGGGCTGTTCGCTTCAATGTTCCCCATAATTGGGTTTTTGAGCCACAAGAAAAATCATTCAAGTTCCTCGACAAAAAACCGCCTAACGATGATTGCTGTTTGGAAGTTTCTTTCAATCGTCTACCACCCAATGACTGGAGCCAGTTTCCGCTAAAACGCGCCTTAAAGAAAGTCATGGAAGAGGACAGTCGCAACGTCATTGCTAGGGGAGAAATTTTTACCGTCAAGCGCCAAACCGCCAGGATTGTGTGGACAGAGATTAAGTTTATTGACACCCAAGAAGAACCACGCGAAGCTTTTTCGCGGACTTGCATTGGTTTAGGGTCGAATATTCAGTGCTTGATTACGTTCGATTATTGGGCAGATCAAGCAGAACAGCTAACACCCATCTGGGATGAAGTGATGCGTAGTCTTACACTAGGGCTATATATTCGTGACCCAATGACTGGTACGGCTTTCCCTGACTGAAGCCCAACCAAGGTAGTAAGAATAATTCATGTAGACACTACAGTGCAATCTCTACGTGGGCTACACTTACACATCTCAGCCAAAATTATTTTACCAATGAAATTTTAATTGGTAATGTTTAGTTAAATTTACTCCTTTTATACTTTCCAAATATCTATCTAAGGTTAATAGAAACTGTAAAAGCCTTCACTCACTTGATAGATGCAAAATAGCAAGCTCAAGCAGTAAATTGAATATATTATCTATAATTCAACCTACTAAGGGGAGAAGTAATTATGAGTATTGAAAAAAGAGTAGAAGCTACTGCAAAAAACATTGAAGGTAAGGTTCAAGAGGTTATTGGTGAAGTGAGTGGCAATCCCGCTGATAAGGCTGAAGGTAAAACGAAGCAAGCTGAAGCTCAAGTTACCCACACTACCGAAAATATCAAAGATGAACTTAAAAAAGCTTTAGATTAGTTCTCTAGATCAAATAATGGGTGCAATGTAGAAAACTTAAAAATTAGAGATATTAGTCTATAAATTATAACTCCACTATCTTTGCAGAAGTGGAGTTTTTTATTGACTTCAGCCGAAAAAGGTTAATTACTAATAAGTTGGCTCCAACCATGAGTTTGATTTTTATTCAACTACGAGCTGGTACGACCTGTTAGTAAGCCCCATAGGAAAATGGCAATCATTGCACCAATAACAGCAATAATTAGACTAGGGATGCTGAGGGTTCCAGCAGCAAATGATGCTCCACCTGTCCCTAAGAGAGTAACTATTGTTCCTCCGATCAAAGCACCAATAATACCTAAAACCATTGTTGCAATAATTCCACCACCCTGACGGCCAGGGTAAATAGCTTTAGCTATCGCTCCAGCAATAAGACCGAGAATAATCCAAGCAAGAAGGTTCATAATGTTCCTGTAAAAAACTTAATTACTAGCTTATTCAGCCCCATGCAGTTTTCCTTCTACCGTAAGAGATAAGTATAAAAAGTTAAAAAAATGATTCTCTGACATTGCCAAATTCATAAATAAAACAAGTAGGACGGAGATAAAATCTATCTACTGTGAGATTGTTTATACTTGCTGTTGTGGTTTCAATCAAAACTCAAATTTTTTGCAGATATTGAGGTGGTACAGCATCCACTAACCAGACACCATTGTCAGAACAGTAGAAGTTGTAACCTGCTTGATGCATTGATGCAGCATCTACAGCAAAAACGACAGGTTTTCCGTGTCTTGCACCGACAGTTCGTGCTGTAGGAATATCCTGCGATAAATGAACATGGTGACGTGACATTTTGGCAATTCCTGACTCCAAAATTGACTCGACGGCTTTTTCTCCTGTACCGTGATACAGCAAATTTGGAGGTGCAACGGGTTCTAACTGCAAATCTACTTCTACACTATGTCCTTGGTTAGCACGAATAAAAGTGCCTGTAGAGTCGAAGGAAAAGCGTTTTTTGTCATTAGTAGTAACTACTGTCTGCAATTCTTTAAGAGTAATAGGAAACTGGTTATTTGCACAGGCGGTTAGTAGTTCGTTAACGCTAACCCAGCCACCAGGAGCAAGTTTGATACCGATGCGTTCGGGTTGGTGACGCAGATGTTTACTCAGATATTTACTAATTTTAACTAAGCGAGCATCTATGCTTTTACGTTCCTGCATATGGATCACAACCGCAGTTTAATTAAATAGCTTATGTACACATTGACCAAATTTGTTTCACTATAACGGCTAAGGCAACTCCAATCATGACAGTGAGTGTCACTTTACCACCAGGAACAAATGGTTGATTAATTTTATTTGAATATTTCTGTTCTTCCCGTTGCTTCCAAGTCATCAATGCGGGAATTATTCCTCCTAAAACTGAAACACTAAAAGTTCCAGCGTAATCTAAAGCAGTAAAGAAAATGCTGGGATTAAGTGCGCCAAGACTCATGGGAGGTAAAAGAATCATTGAATAAAGTGGTAAGCGATTAGAACGCTCACCTTGTAAACTGAGGGAAATCTCTTGGAAGAAATCTAGCAACCCATAGACAAATCCAATGAATGATGTGGCGATCGCAAACTCTGAAAAAATAGAGACTAGCACTCCTAACCATTCTCCCGCGCCACCTGTTCGCAAAATTTGCAGTGGATCAAAAATAGTTCTACCGCCAGCTGTATTGTTAATCATTTCAGGGTTGACACTTCCTAAAATCACGGCATTCCAAGCTAAGAACATGATTAAAGGAATCACCGAACCAATCACAATCGATTGACGAATTTTGCGGCTATCGCCTTCTAGCTGAGTGACAACTACTGGCACAACGTTATGGTAAAACAGTGCCACAAACATCACTGATACGGCACTTCCTAAAGCACTCCAATCTTGAAATAAAAATTGTGTACTCTTCACCTGCCTTGCTGCCAGCAATAATAATCCCAGAAATGAAAGCAGGACAATCGCTACAAAGGCGCTATTGAGTTTTTGCACAAATCTTTCTCGCCCAAGGTACATTATGCCGCCAAATAAGAGTGTAAAAACTGTTGTGCCCACCCATGCAGGAACTGCGTTTTGTATACCCGCTACTTTGGCGATCGCAGATACTAAAATCTCTCCTCCTTGAGTGGTGTATGCTACCAACAGGGCATAGTTCAAGAATAGATAGGTAGCACTGGCAATTCGTCCACCGACAGATCCCAGTGTGTTCTCAATCATTGCCAACATCCCAACACTCGGACTTCCTGTAACACGCATGGTATTTACAGTTGCTTCCGCAATTAGTAAACCTGAAACTAACGCATATAACCAGACTAAAACCAGCAAAACTGTAGACGGCACAACCCCAGACGGCAAAGTTACCGCAGGTAATGCCAAAATACCAGCACCAACCGTCGTCCCAGCAATTAGCGCAGTGCTTCCTAAAACGCTACCTGGTTGATGGATTAATTGATTTCCATCAAACTCGAGTTGAGAAAATAATCGAGTGGCTTGTTCTTGATTCGATTTGATCGCAGGATTCATGCTGAAGTAGGCGCTTAAATTCAAAACATAATGTTAAATTATGTAACCAATATTAGCAAAACCCTCTAAGTGCTAAGTGCTGAGTTCTGAGTTCTGAGTGCTGAGTTCTGAGTGCTGAGTTCTGAGTAGGAAGTTTCGAGTTCTGAACCCGGCGTTTCTTGTTCAAAACTGAAAGTGTTGAGTTCTGAACCCGGCGTTTCTTGTTCAAAACTGAAAGTGTTGAGTTCGGAACTCGGAGTATCGTGTTCAAAACTGAAAGTGTTGAGTTCGGAACTCGGAGTTTCGTGTTCCAAGCTGAAAGTGTTGAGTTCGGAACTCGGAGTTTCGTGTTCCAAGCTGAAAGTGTTGAGTTCGGAACTCGGAGTTTCGTGTTCCAAGCTGAAATTGTCGAGTTCTGAACTCGGCGTTTCGTGTTCCAAGCTGAAATTGTCGAGTTCTGAACTCGGAGTTTCGTGTTCCAAACTGAAATTGTCGAGTTCCAAACCCAAACCTTCCCACTCGCTACTCAGCACTCATAGCAATTTAAAAAATGATTGCGATGGATGGATTCAGGAAAGCCTTACACAGAAGGCAACTTCCAATCCAAAATCTAAAATCCAAAATCTAAAATGGTATCAGCACTCTGATTTGTGCCAAGTCGACATTCCCACCAGTGATGATTACACCAATTCTTGCCCCTGGTGCTTTCACCTCACCTTCTAGTAAAGCGGCGGCGGCTAATACTCCGGTGGGTTCAACGACAATTTTTAGACGTTCCCACAAGAAAAACATCGTGCGGAGAATAGCTGACTCTGATACTGTCACCATATCATCGACATAATGCAGCACTAAGGGGAAGGTTATTTTACCAAGGCTGGGAGTACGAGCGCCGTCAGCAATGGTATTAGGATTAGTAACAGTTTGTAGAGTTTTACTGTGAAAGGAACGGGTGGCGTCGTCGGCTAGTTCTGGTTCTACGCCAATTACCTGACATTCGGGTAAAAGTGCTTTAGTAGCGATCGCACAACCGGAAAGTAATCCACCACCACCGCAGCATACCAGTAACAAGTCTAGTTGACCTACTTCTTCAATGAGTTCTAAAGCTGCTGTGCCCTGTCCCGCTACTACATGAGGATGATCGTAGGGAGGAATCAGTATCAAGCCGCGATTGCCCTCGGCACTGCGCTGCGCGCAATCGCCTGCTAAAGTTTGGGCTAATTCTTCGCGGTTCGTAGTGTGTCGATTATACAGAATCACTTCAGCACCATAACCGCGAGTAGCAGTTTGTTTGACTGCGGGAGCATCGTCAGGCATGACAATGGTTGTGGGAATATGAAGTAATTGTCCTGCTAAGGCGATCGCTTGGGCATGATTCCCCGATGAATAAGTGAGAACGCCTTTTTGCTTTTGTGCTTCAGGTAGCTGTGCTAGTGCATTGTACGCCCCTCGAAACTTAAAAGCCCCGGTGCGTTGGAAATTTTCGCACTTAAAAAACACCTGGCTATTGGTGCGATCGTTGACTGTTCTAGAAGTCAGCACGGGTGTTTTGTGGGCAATACCAAGTAGACGCTTTTGAGCTGCTTGCACGTCAGCGATCGTGACGAAGTTATGCTGTAGCATCAATGACAATCTTCCAAATTTTCGCTCTTTATTCTCAAACGAAAGAGTATTGATGCCAATCACCCACTGACTGGTAGCCAATCTCTTGATAGATATGATTAGCTGTTGGGTTTGCCAAGTCCGTAAATAAAAAGCAAAATCGATGTCCCTGATTCAGCAAAGTTTGACTCAAAGCTGCTACGCAAGCACTAGCGTAGCCTTGTCGTCGATACTCTGGTGGCGTATACACCATACCTACCCGCACCCCATTAGGCGTTAAGCTACCACGACAAGCGATAGAAACCGGAAATTCATCCTGCCAAAGGTAAACACTGCCTTGCTGTAACACACGTTCAACCCAGCGTTCTGCATCTAACTCAACACTACCCAAAGCTTCGAGTGAAAAAGCTGTATACCAATTCACAAGCAATTCACGGTCGGTTTCCGTAGCCTGCCGTAAATAACCTTTAGCTTGTGATATAGCTTGTGAAAGGTGGTTTACCTTTTGCAATTGAAAGGTACGCAGCGCTAATTCTAACTCGTAGGATTGGTTAGTCAGCGAATGCCACGCTAAAGCAAAAGCTTGTGCTTCATTGATTGGGGCAATTACTCCTGGCAGCGATTTGGTGGATATATGCAAGTCTTGGGTTAGTGCCTCTACCGCTTTTAAATCATGAATTTGTGACAGCACCAAATTTCTGGGAGGCGTTCTCATTGCTACAGCTAAGATATTTCCATCCACTTCTACAGTTGCTAAGTATAGCTCTTGATCAAAACGTTCAGGATTGTGAATCAAAGCATGACACATTCCCAGCAGTAGGTTATATAGTGCTTCCTGACTGAGCAAATAATCTTTTACCCGTGCGTAAAATTGATTTGCATCTTCAAATCGATGAACTTTCATCTTCAAGGCTGCTACATTTTTTGTAGTTTAATTTTCCTAAAATTAATTTTTATACATATTTTTGGATAAATTCATAAATTAAATCCACCCTTCCCTTTCGTAACATTGCTGGATCTAATCTTTCTGTAGTGTTGCAGGTCATTAATACCACTAAACGCTGCTTACTTTGAATCCCAGACTCATCAATTACGCTTTGGTACAAAGTGCCATCCAACAAACTCAGAATATGTTCTGTTTTATTATTATATTGGGCGACTTCGTAAGCGCGATTTTGGGCTAAATTATCAGCTTCATTGATAATTATGCAGATTCTCTCTAAGTAAGTTGGTGGTACGAAATTAGTGACTGCATCATGATCCAAAATAAAAATTACATACCCTAAAGGTATGAGAATTTCTTTGGCGATCGCCTGCGTCCATGCCGTCTTACCTGTACCTGGTTCTCCATGTACCACAACCGCTAGCTGGTTTTGATTGAGAACTGCTTGCTGTACTGTGTCTGTAAAGCTTTGAATATCTTCTGGAAATGTCCGAATCGGGAATTGGCTGTGAACTTTACCGACACGACTTTGATAGCCACTCAACATCACGGCTAAGTCGTAAGTCGCTTTGTTAATCAGCTGTGCCATATCTTTGGCCATTAAAGTATATTGTCGTCTACCGCGATCGTAAGGGTCAATTTGTAGCCAAATATCATATTTAGACCAGTAAGCATAAACAGTATTGACAACATCAATACGTTCCCAACTAACAAACTTTTCTACAGGAAAGTAAAAATCTCTTTCTGAGTAATATTGGGTAATAATATCTGGACGCTCTAATAAATTTAAAACTCGTAATACAGTAATTTCTTGCAGTCGATTTAGAACATAATCAATAGGAATACTATTGCGACTGACAAATTGCAAGATAGGTGTTTCTGTACTCAAAACATCCTTATAACGATTATCAGGACTTAGGGGTTCTGGCGTAATATAATTCCAAAATTTTTGAAATTCACCACGCGTATAATCTGAAGCTACGTTTAATAAATTTGCCCACCAAGTATAATCTCTTCTTCCTAAAGCATCAACATAATAACTTGCAAGATTAATACTTTTTTGGGTTAACTCGTGCGTATCATGAGATAAAATTTGCCAGAAAAATCCCCAATCAAAATCGCGGTGAAATGGTCGCCACCCGCTACTAAGGAGGTTTTGACGGTTGTTATTTGCAGAATTGCCTTCGTTGCCTCTAAAATCATCAAAATACATATTGTTATTGTTGCAGCGATGGTTGAGCTATTTTATGCTGACGTAACATATTCTCAAAAGTTTGCTCTTAATATAAACTGCTGGAGTGCGAGTTGCTAGAGCAAAAATATTGATAACTTACAATGAACTCCTCTGAAGAGTTAGTACATAATCTTTCCAGGATGCTTATTCTTTAGCCAATCTCCTGGTTTATGTGTGCCTTTTTGACTTTTTGCCCTTGGTGCTAGAACAAAGATACATTTTCCTTTTAACTGTGTGTATAAATTCTGAACTGTTAAAACGTGTAATTAATTAATGAGTATTAATTCTTAATTTTTCAATAGTTGAGAGCATCTGGTTAGTGTATTAACGTTCTTTAGCTGCTTTCACGTCAAATTTATTAAATTTGGTATCAGGGTAAATAAGACGTTATGCTTAACTGAGTTTTTTGTATTATACCGTATTACAAAATCTCAATGTGTGTCAAGTTATTTAATATTTCCTACTCTTCAATATCGAGTATGCCAACATTAATCAGTAAATTCAGGTTCACTAGTTACGAAACATTAAGCTTATGTATCTTTTTTATCGAAATAAAGTTACAAACTTGTGGATTACACGGTAGAAAAAAATCATATATTCAAGATAATTGTAAGCAATATGGAAAACATTCTAAAGTTTTGCTTATAATCGAGGGGTGTATGCTAAGAGTATCAGCCTGAGCTTTAATTCCTCGATAATTATTACTTAGGCAAAGATTATCAACTGGGCGTAAGCAGAACACGAGCCAATCCTAAATGAGCACTACCAGCCCGCTCTCTAGATGCCTCGTCTGTTCTATCAAGAAAGACGTTGAATCCCATAAAATCTTCTGGAGAAGAGATGTATTTGGCACCTTCATTGATGAGTGATGAAAAGAAGCAAAACTTTCAACAGCCTTTAATTTTGGTAGTAGAGGATCATGATGATAATCTACTATTAATGAGTTATGCCCTTGAGTTACTTGGCTGTCGATTCATTTGTCAAACAGACAGTACCACGACATTACTCGTGGCAAAAGAGCATCAGCCAGATTTGATTCTGTTGGATATTTTATTACCAGGTATTAGTGGGATTGAAGTAGTGCGTTATCTGAAGCAAGAACCACTCACGTCCAAAATCCCAGTAGTTGCAGTCACAGCTTTAGCTACTAGGGAAGATAAAGAACGTATCCTCAAGGCTGGTTTTAATGACTACATCAGCAAACCTTACATGATTGAGGAATTAGAGAATATCATTCGTCGCCTACTTTTTGGTAAACTTGAGCCTCAACCAATTGAGTTATGTCAAGACTAATTTGATAAAGAATAGTTCTATCGTATACACATCCCAATGCAATAAATGAGGTGTTTTTGGTTTCAGCAAACCTCTAACTTTTAACTCTTAACTCTTAACTCTTAACTCTTAACTCTTAACTCTTAACTCTTAACTCAGCAGTCTCTTAAGCCAGGTAATGGCAGTAACTGGCTCAAATTTTTGCAAAATATAAAATTTTAAATCGGCATTAAATGTGCTTTGGTAACTGCACTTTAAATATGCTACCTTTACCTAGTTCAGAGGTTACCTCAATTTTTCCACCATGAGCTTCCACAATTCGGCTAGATAGATGCAGTCCTAAGCCACTGCCTGAACGTTTATTTCTACCTTGGCGAAATCGCTCGAAAATGCTTGCTTGGTCTTCTGGAGCAATTCCATACCCTGTATCTTCAACCTCAATTATGAGACTAGATGTATTTTTAGGATCGGCTGTTTTTTCTAAAAGCCGAATTGTTATGCCACCTTTATCTGTAAATTTGATAGCGTTGCCAATCAAATTACTTAAAACTCGTCGTAATTCTAAAGCATCACCCATGACTATACCAGCTGTGTCATCAAGCTCGTCTAACTCACTAGTATCTACTGTCAGAGTTAAATTTTTTTCCATAGCCAGAGGAGCTAGTTCGCTTACGACTTCTTGAGCGGTTTGCTTGAGATCGCATTTTTCCCAATTTAAGGTTTTTTTACCCGCCTCGAACCGAGAGACTTCGAGAAGGGTGTTTACCATTTGCATTAAATTTTGGTTACTGCGAATCATGACGCCGATCGCCTGTTTCATTTCGGGAGAAATTTTACAGAAGGTTTCCTCCTGAAACAAATAGAGCATCCGATCAGCAGCTACTAAAGGTGTCCGCAAATCATGAGTTAGACGAGAAACAAAGTCTTCTCGCTGACGTGTCATTTTTCGTTGTTCGTCAAGACTATGCTTTAGCCGTAGCAGCGATCGCACTCTTGCTAGTAGTTCATCGGTATCAAATGGCTTACGAATAAAGTCGTCAGCGCCAGCGTCTAGCCCTTCGACAACGCTAGATTCGTGAAAAGCAGTGATCAATAGAATCGGAATATAGCTTTTGATAGCAGGGTTATTACGAATGCGGCGTGTAACTTCATAACCATCTATTCCCGGCATCATCACATCTAACAAAATTAAATCGGGAGGTGATTGTTCAACTTGCTGCAAAGCTGCTATACCATCTGTTACTAAATCAATCTCATATCCCTCACTCTCTAAAATTGTTTGAACCAAAATGAGATTGTCTTTTGTGTCATCAACAGCGAGAATACGATCAATCTTAGAACTTTCAACAACAGACATGGTTTATTATCAACTCTTTTACAATTAAGCTTATGGCTTGAGGTTAGGATAACCTGTAGATATTTTAGTGGTTTGAGAATAAGATTGATGTGGATTATGAGCCGATGAAGATTGAGATTGATGGGAGTTGTGGCTTGATTGAGAATGAGATTGATGGGGATTATGAGCAGAACCAAGAATCTCATCACTGTCTAATTTAAAATCCGAACTATCAGCTGTTGTAGTCGGTAATGTTATTTGACGTGGTAATTCAATCCTAAACATTGAACCAACCCCCAATTGGCTTTCTAGAATGATTTTACCGCCCATCATTCTAACTAGCGCATCAATGATTGCCAAACCCAAACCTGTACCAGGATACTTGCGGGTGATACTTTGATCTACTTGCCGGAAAGCTTCAAAAATATGTTTGAAATCTCTAGGAGCAATACCAATACCTGTATCCCGAACTGTAATTGCAATTCGATTAGCAGCAAGTTCCTTAACCTCAACCCAAATAGTACCAGACTCTGTGAATTTAATTGCGTTTGAGAGGAGATTAATTAAAATTTGTCGTACACGCACCGAGTCATTAAATATCAAGTTGTTTTGTAAATCCATCTGCACCAGCAAAGACAGCTTTTTTGCCTCCACCAAGGAACGCATTTCCGCAACGGTAATGTCAATTACTTTAGATAAATCAAATAATTCTGGCTTTAATTCTAATCGTCCCGCTTCCAATTTAGAAAAGTCGAGTACTTCGTTCAACAGCATTAGCAAATGCTTGCCATTGTTGAGGATACGCTCTACCATGTCAGCTTGCTGATAGGTAAGTTGACCAAATTTGGGACGTAGCAATATTTGAGAAAAACCAATGATGGCATTCATCGGAGTTCGCAGTTCGTGAGATATAGTTGCCAAAAACTGCGATTTTAACCGCGAAGCTTCTAATAGCCTCAAATTTTGCAAGTGAATTTGTTGGCGTTGTCTCTCTAATTCTTGGTTCTTACGAACTAGCTGCTCATTAGTTTCTCTAAGCTGCTGGTTGGCTAAAGCTACCTGCATTTCAGCTCGATAAACCCGAATTGCATTTCGCAAAACTTGCGCCAAAGTTTCTGAAGATACTTTAGATTTGGATAGATAGTCTGTAGCACCAGCTTTCATCAATTCGACAGCTATCTGTTCATCTCCTTGACCGGTCAGAACTACTATCGGTACTTTAATTTCTGAAGAGCGTAATTTTTGGATTAATGTTAAACCATCTTGGTCTGGAAGCCGATAGTCAAGGAAAATGCAGTCAAAGGTAGTATTTCTAACAGTAGAAATCGCATCATTGCAGCCACCTACTTCAGACAGTTCCATCTGTACGCCTGCTTTAGTCAGAGCACGACGCACTGCCATGCGATCTACTTCATCATCATCTACAACCAAAATGTTCAGCGTCTTTTCCATCGGCTTTTATTTTCGCTGTTAAATACAGGGCTAAATTTAGGTTGATGTATAGCATTACCATTTTCCAATTATTTAAGTAAATAATTTTAGATTTGAGATTGGGTAATACTTACTAGTTATTCCTCATCCCCGTTGCCCTTTATTCCCAAGCTGAAATCCAAAATCTCTGGTTATTAAAAACCTAGGCATTGCTTAACTAAGGCATTTCGCACAATATCCAATACCTATTGAGAGTTGCCATGATCTCGACAAACTTAGCAAAGGTTACAGGCTTAAGGATATAGCCAGCAACATTTAAGTTATAAGCTTCCACTCGGTCTTGATCCTGGTTTGAGGTAGTCATCACAACCACAGGAGTTGTTTTCAACTTAGGGTCAGACCGTAATTCTTGAAGAAATTCGATTCCGCCCATTTTCGGCATATTCAAATCCAGCAAAACCAAGCGTCGTTCGGCAGGAACTTCGGGGGACTGACCGCTATTGCCACGAAGCATACTTAGCGCCTCTAGTCCATTGTTGGCCAGGTAAACCGGGTTAGTAATATTAACTTTTTTGAATGCCCTTTTGACATTCATGACATCAACTTCATCGTCCTCCACTAGTAGTATGTTAATCACTCTTTCCGGCATTTCCTTAGTTTAAATTTTGTCTGTTTTATGTTTAATCCGGTTAATTTACCAGAGTATTGGCATCATAGACCCAGCTTGTGGCTGATTGTTTATGGTAGTTTCCAATGGCTCTGTGATCATTAGCAATTAACAAGCGGGCAGTTATTAACCTGCGAAAGCAAACAAAGCTGATACATAGTAAAATAGAATACTTGATCATGCTCAACCCAATTGTAAATGAGCGGATAACCGCCCGTCTTCAGCCATTGGTCTGAGTTGGAAATCAACATTATGTACCATAAGCCTGAGCATTTCTACTCATCAGTTTGCTTGGGCCAGGTAAAGCGGAAAGTACTGCCTTGACCTAAAATGGATTCTAAGGTAATCGTGCCTCCTTCTGTTTCAATAATTTTTTTAACGATCGCCAGACCAATTCCTGTATTTTCTTTGCGATCGCGGGACTCTAGAGTTTGGAAAATCACAAATATCTTATTGTGATACTCAGAGGGAATACCGGGGCCATCATCCGCGATGCTAAATTCGTAGGAGTTTCCTTGGTCTTGAACGGAAATTTTGACGATGCCATCAACTCGTGAGTGGTGTTCAATTGCATTGCCAATCAAGTTAGCAAACACTTGTTGCAATGGCACTCGCTTAGTCAATATAGTCGGCATTCCTGGGGCAATCTCGATACGGAAAGTTGATGGCGGTTGCAGCGACTCAATCACTTCATTGAGCAACATACCAACATTCACTAAAGACAATTCTGTATCAATGCGCCCAATGCGTGAATATTCTAGCAAGCCGTTGATCAGTGCCTCCATCCGGCGGACTCGTCCTCGCAGCAGCCGCATCTGATGCTGGTTTTCTTCGGGAAGTTGGTCTGCAAGGTCTTCTTCTAGCCATTCTGAGAGACTAGTGATTGCTCTTAAAGGTGCTTTGAGATCGTGAGAAGCTACATAGGCAAACTGCTCTAGTTCTTGATTGCGCTTTTGCAAAATTGTCGTTGTTTGCGCCAAGATGTTGTTCAAACGTGTGAGTTCTTCAGCGCGCTGTTGCAGAGCCAATTCTGCTTGTTTGCGTTCGTGCAGCGCAGCTTGCTGTTCGCTAATATCAATACATGAACCAATGTAACCAGCAAAACTTCCATCGGTAGTGAACAGAGGAGTACCAGTATCCCAAACCCAGCGATATTCACCATCAAAACGCCTCAGGCGGTACTCCATACTGAAATTTTGTCGATTTTCAAAAGCTGTGAGATATGTATTCAAACAATGTTCTAAATCCTCTGGATGTACTCCTTCTGTCCAGCCATTACCTAGTTCTTGTTCCATTGTCCGACCAGTGAAGTCCAGCCAGCTTTGATTAAAGAAATTACAAAGTTTATCCAGACCGGACATCCAAATCATCACCGGTGCGGTATCAGCCATCGTGTGGAATCTCTCCTCACTTTCCCGCAATGCTTGTTCTGCCTGCTTCAATTCGGTGATATCAGTTATGGTGCCAACATAGCTAATTACCTCACCGTTATCTCCTGTTTCAGCAACGGTACGCGAAAACACCCAAGTGATTTCGCCATCAGGATGTAAGAACCGAAATTCACCTGTAAACGGCTTTTTATCGGTTACCATGTCTTGAGCTTCCGAGTCTATCCGCTTTAGATCATCTGGATGAATCGCAGTTTGCCAACTTTTTCCGAGAGCATCTGCTAATGGAATTTTGGTGATATTACACCATTGTTCATTGACATAAAGGTAGTTGCCGGATAAATCTGTGCGAAAGATGCCAACAGGAGAAATTTTCGCTAAGTTTGCCCATCGCTGCTCGCTTTCTTGTAACGCCTGTCCAGCTACTTGGGGCTGAGTAATATTATCAAACGCAACCCCAACACAGCAATTAGGTAACGGAAAAATTCTGACATTGAAAAAGCTACAAGGGGTATTTTGCTCGCAGTAATAAACTTGTTGTTCTTGTCCAAGTCCAGAAAGAGCAACTTTGGCGTATAGCTCTATGTCTACTTGATTCTTAATAATTTTGCTCGGATAACATTCGGTAATATATTTACCTATGTAATTTGATAGTGTTACTCCGGTTAGATGGCTAGCAGCAGGATTGGCAGTAATTAGCCGCATGGAGTTGATATCATTGGGGTCTTCTAAATACCAGACAATCAAACCCAAGGGCATACTATTGACTATATCGGCATCAAGTTGCATATATGCGTTTGCTGCCTCTTGCTGTGCCAAGCCAGCTCGTTCACGCCCCGATAATTTTGCTATTTGCTGCTTTGTAGCTGCTAACTGCGCTGTTAATTGGACACTGAATTGCTCTTGGACATTTAGGTAGTTTGTTATATCTGAGGTAATTTTGCCCTCAGTAATCTCTCGACCTTTAAAGGTTAAAAGGATGATTTTTCCACTGGTATTTTTGATGGGACGAATAGCAAAATCGAGGGTAGCTGTAGTATTGCCAACACCGAGAATATCAACTTGAGAACATACTAATTCCCCGGTGGTCGCTTGAGCGATCGCTTGTTGAAGTTGTGCTTGAGTTGCTTGGGAAATTCTCCACCAGCCAGCTTCCCACAAGGGACGGCCAATCACTTGCACGTTGGTGAGTCCACCAAAGTCTAACGCCATCTGATTGATATCAATGAGAGTACCATCTAGCTCCATTAATCCCATAAATTCGCAAGATGGGTACAAAATGGCACGATCTAGTGGCGCTTTTTCTCCTACAGCAGCTTTGCTTGGATTGAATTTGTCCATTTTTGTCAGCTTCTTTCAAAGCTTTACATGAAAAAATATATTATTAAATACTAAAGAGATATTACTTTTAGGTTCCAAACCAAAGAATGGCACAATTTAAACTCTGTCTCAATATTTCATTTTTTATCGTAAAATATCTATACATCTGCGGCTAGATTTTTGCATCTACCTAGCATTGAAACTAGGAAATTTATTATTTCTATCGGTGGATGCAGGCTAGTGAAAATATCATCTATCTTTAGTTTGGGAAAATCAAATAAATAACTTACAAAAGTTCGTATTCTGTAAGATGGAGCCAGAGAACGTGAGTGTAGCAATGAGTGAAATAAGTATTATTTTAATTGAAGATCATGACCTAACTCGTATGGGGCTAAGGACGGCATTACAGTCTCACAGCGGGTTGAAAGTAATTGGTGAAGCAGCAAATGCTACCCAAGGATTAAAACTTTTGGAAAGTGCCAAGCCAGATGTAGCTGTTGTAGACATTGGCTTACCTGACATGGATGGCATTGAACTGACTCGCAAATTTAAACGTCAGCAAGCAGAGACTGGGCAAGCAACAAAGATTTTGATCTTAACAATGGATCACACAGAGGACGCAGTATTGGCTGCTTTTGCAGCAGGTGCAGATTCTTATTACATGAAAGAGACAAGTATTAGTAGATTAACAGAGGCGATCCAAGCCACTCACACTGGTAACTCTTGGATTGACCCAGCGATCGCTAATGTAGTCTTGCGGAGAATGCGGCAAGGTTTGCCTGGAGAAGCTCAAGCAAACGATAAGCCGAAGACTGTGAAAATTGAGGCATTAGCAACTGAATATGAACAAGTTTTAGAAACCTACCCACTGACTCAACGCGAACTAGAAATCCTTGAGTTAATTGTCGCTGGTTGCAGCAATGGTCAAATTGCTGAAAAACTTTATATCACAGTTGGTACAGTCAAAACCCACGTTCGCAACATCCTCAATAAACTCTGTGCTGATGACCGTACCCAAGCAGCCGTTCGCGCCTTGCGTTCTGGGTTAGTGGGATAATACCAATTTGAGTTTTGGATTTTAGATTAAAAGTCTTGACTAATAGACTTTTGCAGTAATCTAAAATAATATTCACGATGCAATTTGGTATTGAATGAAAAATTGCTAACAATGAAGTTAACAGAAGCTAACAGCTTTGACAACTGAGTTGCTCAGGATAGAGATTTTATAATTGGTAATAAAAATCCCACTGCTTACGGCAGTGGGAGTGGAAAACATATGTCATGCCAATTGTGCCTGTAAACACTCAGCAATTCGTCGTGCTGCTCCGGGTTTACCCATTCGGCGTATACCATTGTCTGCAATTAATTGCAAAATGTCAGGATTTTTGAACATAAATTGTACTACTTTCGCAACTTCGCTTGGTTGGTTAACTAAAATCAAAGAAGGCCCTAAATGGCGGCTTTGAGCTTCAGCAAACGCAGGATTATATTGAGGGCCATTACCAGGAATTGCGATCGCAGGCTTGCCTAAACCTACGAATTGTTCTGTTGCTGTTCCGGCCATGGCGATCGCAAAATCTCCCAAATGTAAGCAGTCGTTATAAGCTTGTTGAGTTAGTAGTAGGTAAGCATTTTTTTGTTTAAATGTCAAAATATTAGGGTCAGCAAGTGCGATCGGAGATTCAGAGTGGGGTCGCCAGCCTTGGGTTGTGAGAGATTGCGCTAAAGTGTTACAGTCCAAACCAGGAGCGATCGCCCCCAAAAACACTACTGTGTCAGAAGTGTGAAAGACAGAATCTCGCTCCCGAAAACTTGCCATCAACGCAGACACAGCAACCATAATTACTTTCCAGTTAGCGTAGGCCTCTGGCGGTCTGGAACCAGGAAGGAGAGTCACAACTAGAGGCCGAGTTACTTCTTGCTGTTGGATATCAGCACTATAAAACCTTTGGGGTGGAAACGATGGTTCTAAACCATCCATCATCGGATTGCCCAAATCAAAAGCAGGAATACGCCACTTTCTTAATATTTCTGTAGTTAACGAATCTCTAGGGAACACCGCCCGACAACGGCGATTGCCCATCAACCAACGTTCCCAAGGATGATAAATAGAACCAGAAAAATTTTCCCAACGTGCAGCTTTGCTTTTGCGTGGCAATAATCCAACTTCATCCCGAACATAGTATTCGGATTTTGCCGTACCAACAAAAGCATAGTTAGCACCACTGAAACTTGCAAATAACAGCGGCACAATATCACCCACAGCCAGGATAGCCCTGTTGTTGCCTAATTGTTTTTGAGAACTGACCCAACGGCGTACAGCTTTAATCTGGCTCAAGGTAAGTTGTAATAAACCGCCGCGGACATCTCGGACTAATTGACGGCTATCCATGTAAACAAAGCCACCAGAAGGCATAGTACGCACTGAACCAATTAAAGGGATATCCAACTGTTGGTAAGCCCGTCCTTCACCCACCAGAGGCAAAGCAAAGATATCTGGTGGGTTTAATTGTTGCTGGAGTTCTTGCAAAATTCGGGCTGCAACAACATCCTCACCATGACCATTGCTCAAAACAAGTAACTGCAAACGAGAAGCTGTAGATTGCGAGTTAGAACCTAGAGATAACCGGGATACATGACTCATGAGAAACAAAAAATCACTATGAAATGTCTGTTTGGGTATTGGGGATTGGGGATCGGGTATTGGGTATTGGGTATTGGGTATTGGGTATCAGGGATTGGGCATCGGGCATTGAGCATTGGGCATAAGGTATTAGATAAATTACCTAGTCCCCAGTCCCGTAGTCCCTAGCCCCAGTCCCCAATCCCCAGCCCCGATTCTCAAGCTATATAGGCTAAATATTATGCGAATTTCTTCTGCTACAATTTTTACTTTAGCGACTTTGGCGGCTAGTAATGCCACCCAGCAAGCAATGGCTGCACCTGCCAAAGACTCTATTCAAACCGAAAAAACAAGTAAATTGGTAGTTCCGGTAATTGAAGACTCACCAATACGCAAAGATGTGGTTGCAGCACCGGAAACCATACTCGCCCAAACATTTTCGCAAAATCCTGTGGTCGTGCAAAAAGATGTTAAAAACAATTCCACAGTAGTATTAACACCGAACAATGGGAATGGTAAAGTCTCACTTCCTCAGTCCGCTTCTGCAACTGACAATAACTTAGTTGTCACCGCTACGGATGTGCAGATATTGGGAGCTACTCAAGAATTACAGGAGATAATCCGCAAGGTAATTAAAACCCAAATCGGAGGAGACACTAGCCAAAGCCAGCTGCAAAGTGATGTGGCAGCAATTTTGAATACAGGTTTATTTATCAGTGCCAACGTGAACAGTCGCAGCACTCCATCTGGCTTGAATGTAGTGTATCAGGTACAACCAATAGTAGTGCGATCGCTGCAACTTTCTGGTGCTAAGGCACTTACTTATCAGGTAGCTCAAGCACAATTCCAATCTCAAGTTGGCACAGTTATTAGTCCGGCTGCACTCCAGCAAGCAGTGGCACAAATTAATAAGTGGTATACCGACAATGGTTACAACTTGGCACGGGTGCTATCAATCAAACCCAGCCGTGAAGGAATCCTCACAGTGAATGTAGCTGAAGGCTTGGTAGGCGATATCAAGTTTCGCTTTGTCAACGATGATGGCAAAACTATCGATAGCAAAGGCAATCCAGTTACAGGACGCACCAAACCAGATTTCCTACTGCAACAACTAAAGCTTAAGCCTGGTCAAATCTTCCAAGAAAATGCGGTACGGCAAGATGTACAGCAGTTATATCGTACTGGGTTATTTCAAAGTGTAAATGTTGCCTTAGAAGGCGATGCTACCAAAACTGATTTAATTTACGAACTCAAGGAAAATGGGGCCCGTGCCATTAACGTCGGTGGTAGTTACAACGCCGATCAAGGGCTTTTAGGCACATTAACTTATCAAGATCAGAATGTTGGCGGGATCAACGATACTTTAGGCGTGAATGTTGGCGTCGGGTTACGTGACTTCCAGTTTGATACTAAATTTAACAGTCCTTATCGGGAAACTAACCCCGATCGCTTAGGCTATACCATTAATGCCTTTCGCCGCCGGGAACTGTCGCAAACATTTGACGATGAAATCAAATTAGCAAATGGCGACCGAGCCAGAGAAGGTAAAATTGGGGCCGGGATTAGCTTTCAACGACCGATTGATGATTGGAATACTTCTTTGGGATTCAACTACAGCCGCACTAGTATCCGCGATCGCCAAGGTAATATTACCCCAACCGATGCCCAAGGAAATCCTCTAAGTGTAAGTGGTACTGGTATTGATGATTTGACTACTGTATCTTTCACCGCCACCAAAGACCGACGCAATAACCCCATCAATCCTACACAAGGTTCTGTCCTGAGTCTGAGTACAGAACAATCTGTGCCTCTTGGTCAAGGTAATATTTCTATGAATCGCGTTAAAGCCAACTACAGCCAGTATGTGCCACTACAATTATTTAACAGCAAACAACCACAAGTATTTGCCTTGAATCTCCAAGCTGGTACAGTATTGGGAACATTGCCACCTTATGAAACCTTTAACTTGGGTGGCTCTAATTCTGTGCGAGGATACGATTCTGGGGAAGTTGGTAATGGTCGCAGTTATGTTTTGGCTTCAGCAGAATACCGCTTTCCTGTGATTTCAGCATTAGGAGGCGTGTTATTTGCTGACTTTGCCTCAGACCTTGGTTCTGGTGGTAGCGTATTGGGAAATCCAGCAGGAGCGCGGGATAAACCAGGTATCGGTTTTGGTTATGGGGCCGGAGTGCGCCTCGACTCACCTCTAGGCGTTATCCGGGCTGATTATGGAATTAATGATCAAGGAGAAAGCCAAGTGCATTTCGGCATAGGCCAGCGTTTTTAATAAAAGCTAACTTATACCCAAAAGAATGAAGTCTGAAACAAGAAGGATGTAGTAAGGTTTTATCTTTCACATTTCATATTTCTTTTGTCAATGTATTATGAAAAAGACAAAACTGTTGCGATAATGGGGAGGTTTTTCCCACTGAGGGAGGAGCCGATTTCTTCCGAAATCCCTTATGGCTCAGGACTCAGTGCTTATCTGCTCACTCAGGACTAAGGACTCAGGACTCAAAAATCTCTATGTTAGCAGGTACAACTTTGCAGGGTGGAAAATATACCCTAAATCAGGAAATCGGACGTGGTGGCTTTGGAATTACGTTCAAGGCTACGCATCACTACTTAGGTCAGGAGGTAGTGATGAAAACTATCAACGAACGGCTGCGACAACATCCTGATTTTGCCAAGTTCGAGCGCCAATTCCAAGATGAGGCCAGACGATTAGCTACTTGTGTCCACCCAAATATTGTTCGGGTCAGCGACTTTTTTGTTGAAGCTGGACTACCTTACATGGTGATGGAATACATTCCTGGTGAAACCTTGGGTAATGCATTTGTATTGCCAGGAATACCTTTACCAGAAGCAACCGCAATCCATTACATCCGGCAAATTGGGGCAGCATTGCAGGTAGTACACAATAACGGTTTGCTGCACCGAGATGTTAAACCGGATAATATCATCCTGCGTCAAGGCACTCAGGAAGTAGTGCTGATTGATTTTGGTATTGCCAGAGAATTTAATGGTGGTGTAAGGCAGACGCACACGGGTATGGTTTCTGAGGGCTATTCTCCTATTGAACAGTACCTGTCACAAGCGCCGCGCACACCTGCCACAGATGTTTATGGTTTGGCAGCAACCTTGTATGCATTGCTGACAGCCCAAGTTCCTATGCCAGCACTACTGCGCGATCGCGAACAAATGCCCACCCCCCGCGAATTGCAACCCTACCTCAGCGCTGCTGTCAATCAAGCAGTAATGCGTGGTATGGCGGTGGAATCTCGTTTTCGTCCAGCTACAGTTGCTGAGTGGCTGAAACTGCTACCTGGGGATGGAGTGAATTTCGTACCCCAAGCCCTACCAACTCACACTGTTGCAACTATTAATTTATCGCAGCAACAAGCAGACAATCTTTTTGGCAGAACTGCCCATAATCGCAATAATCCAACAGCAAGTTTCAAGAATGCTAAAACACTTGCACAGAAACTAGCTGCTTCTAAAGTATTGATTGGCACAAGCGTAGCTGTTGTTGCTGCCACAGTCGGTTTTGGCATTACTAGTCTGTTACCTAGATCGCAACCGCAATCAACCTCACAACCAATTTTTGCCCAGCCTACAAAAGAACCGACTGCGGAATTACCTAGAATCAGGACTACAAACTCAGATAGCAGTAGAGAGACTAAGACCTCCCCATCTAAAGCTGCACCCGTTTCTACTACCACTACCACACGTCGCAAACGCAATCGTCGTGTTTATCAGGCAGAATCGCCAAGCAGCAATAGCACTAACAAAGCAGAATCACTACGCCCTGATGCTCAACAAAGTTCACCTTCGCCTAGTGCTTCTCCCTCTTCATCCTTAGTGGAGACATTACGGGCAATTCGCTCATCTCGTAATGCTTCTCCCTCACCAGCACCAGAAAATAATTCGCCTTCTTCTACTAAGGATGCCATCCCACCCCAGCCAGAGAAACAGTTCAATCCTGTAGTTATACCAAAACTCCAGGCACCACCAGAAACAAAAGCCTCAGATCCTCCAGCTGTGGTAGTACCAACTCAAGAGATCAGACAAAATTTAGCCCCTGAAAATCAATCCCAAAAGGATGATAAACCGCAGGGCAAACCACTAGAAGTTAATAATTAATTATCTCAAATAGGAAGTAGGAAAATCACCCCAAAATTGCTAATGTTAAACTCTTTCCTTTTCGTTATCACAGAGAAATTGGGGTGTGTTTGCGTGAGAATTTTGAAAAATTTCTACTTGCTATTCATTACCACGATTTCTCCCTGATTATTAATCTTTACCGGATTTTTAGGAAAATCTTGATTATTTAAATAACGCAGAAGTCCTACAATCCGAAAACGCTGATCAACATAAGGAATTCCCTGACGATCAAGATGAATAGGAATAATTTTACCTGACACTAAATTGCCTTTGGAGTTAAGTTTCGCTTCCAAAATCATTGAGTAACCTGTTTCAGCCGCTGTTGATAAAGTTCGGTATCCCAAAAAGTTACCCAAAGAATAAGCAATCAGTTTTCCTTTATAAATTTCTAACGCCCTGGGAACGTGAGGGCCGTGTCCTAGAACTAAGTCCGCCCCCATATCAATCATGGTTCGGGCAAACTTTATAGAATTGCCTCTGTTTTCTCCATAAAAGAATTCTGTTTCATTCTTAACACGCAGTGCCCCTGTTCCTTCGGCTCCCACCTGCATTGATACAACTACGATGTTTGCATTATTTTTAGCTTTTGCTACCAAGGCTCTAGCTGCTTCTAAATCGTGGACAGAATTATAAGCATCATAGGTAGTAAATCCGATCATTGCCACCGGAATATTATTAGCTTCTAGATAAAGAATTTGATTTTTATGCCCTAAAGTTTCAATACCAACACCAGCAAGATTGTTTACGGTATCTTGAAACCCCACCGGGCCGAAGTCCATTGCATGATTGTTCGCTACATTGAGTACATTAAATCCAACATCAGCAAATAGCTGGGCATAATTAGGTGGGGAGCGAAAAGCAAAAACTTGTCCTCGGCCGATATCTTTAGCACTATATGGATAATGAGTTAAGCTACTTTCAAAGTTACCAAATAAAATATCAGCACCTTGCAAATAAGTTCTCACCGACTGTGGTAGCAGCTGATTGCGAAAGCGTGGCAGTCTGTAGTTA
Source organism: Mojavia sp. (assembly GCF_059505145.1). Lineage (NCBI taxonomy): Bacteria > Bacillati > Cyanobacteriota > Cyanophyceae > Nostocales > Nostocaceae > Mojavia > Mojavia sp. Next base: position 43,650 of record NZ_JCACKA010000068.1, on the reverse strand, counting down.
GGAAAATTAGTGCCAGGGATTATATCTCCAACAGCTTTAATGATGATTGTGTCTGAAGGGGTTTCCTGATAATCAGGTTCAACAAATGGAAATGGCAGAGTTTCAGTCGGTGTTGTAGCAGCATCTGACTTTTGTACTTGCCCAAAACGAATGATAATTCCTATACTAATACCCAAACAGAAGCAGAAACTGATAAAACTCACTGATAATAGACGCCCCAGCTTCTGATTAACCATTGTTTGCTCCTCACGCAATGGCATTAGTTTATCCCATAAACTAGCGTCATCGGTATATATTCTGCTGCGATTTAGGCAAAATCTTAACTACATATCGTCGGAAATTTACTTATAAAATTTTAGCTATTTTCAGAAATGGCTTTCTTACCATGTGTAGTCATAAATATCGATTTTCTAAGGTCATACTTATGAATCGCTGTACATCTGTTCTTTTTGCAAGCTTAATAGCATCCTTTGCAACTTTAGCTATTGCTCAAAATACTGATGCTACAACATGCACACTTTACCGTAATTGCCACTATCATACTTCTGATAGCTATAAGCCTAGCTATAAATATAACTTTGAACAAGACACGAATAAGTATCTCTACAAAAGCGGCTTTCTCAGCATATTCGTCATTATTCTCATAACGAAAATAGCACAAGCTGCATTAAATTCGTGGCTGACTAAAGCCTAAAATTGTCTGTATCTTCTTTTTTAATCTATAACTTGCGATCACATGATTGCGCGGAGCGCAGCCAAATTGTCTGAGCCACACTTTCGTTATCAATTAGTAATAGGTTTTTCACAACTACATAAGATATTTGATTAAGCTCGTTTGACTACATAACCAATTACTCATCATTGAATAGCACAAGTCAGGATTCTCTTTATAAAAAGTTACACATCGCTAGCGCGTAAAATTTAGCTTATTTTACTTTGCCCTGATTTATATAGGAATCCGCTTTAATTTATGAACTGATTTGCGTAGGCAGGGAATAGGCAATAGGCAAGCTTGCAACGGGAAAGAAGGCTTCCTAGTTGTACTGAGCTTTTTCAAAAATCAAATATGAGTCCTATAGCGATCGCCTACTTTATCAGTAAACATACTGTTGTGAGTTTGGGCATACATAGGAGAATCTTAGGTTCATACGAGTACATTGTCTAGTCCTCCAGGATTGCCGCAAGTAATCCTGGAAATTTTTTTGTATTTAAGAAACCTAAATTAGCGATTGCGCGGAGCGCAGCGCAATCATGCGATCGCGTAGCGCGCCCTAGCCTCCAACCGCAGGGAGTGCGGTTGCCATATCCCTTCAGGACAAGGGACGGATTCCAAAAAGGAACCCGCCGAGGCTATACGGGCGATCGCAGACTCATAAATTGATGCTATCCACAATCCTTTTATCTGAAAAGCTATCCACCTCCTACTGTTTCTTGCGATAATTCCCAAGGGGACGCGCTCTAAACTGGTTAGTCAAGGGGGAATAGATGACTATTAAGCGGTTGGGTTTAATTGGGCTGACACTGATATCTTTGGTATTGTCTGGCTTATCGCTATTCAGCAGCTGGCAGGAACCTCAATTTCAAAGTCGCTTAGAACTGTACCAAACAAACATTGCCCTACAAGCTCAAGCCTGGCAGCCAGAAGATAACAAAGACGAATTCCAGGGAATACAGTCAGCAATACTTGGTGATAAACCCCTAGAAAACGCTACCAAGCAATATCAAGAAGCACGAAAATCGGCGCAAACCAATTTAGTCACAGCCAAGAATAAACTTGAAAAGCTGCGTTCTCAATCAGTTACCACTCCCATACCTCCTAAACCCCTACCAGAAACTGATTCTGCTAAAAATATCTCCAGCCCACAGGAGCAACAGTTACAGCAGTCCCTCAACCAACTGCAAAAATTGCTGGTTGAATTAGACTTACGGCTGGGAATTTTACACGCACAGCAAGGAAAGACAGATATAGCGCTGAAGACTTGGAATGATTTGCAGCAACGCTCAGATATTAATCCCGAATTTAGAGAAACATCTGCTGTTTTAATTGGACTGTGGAGTGATCCCCCCCGTCTTCTACCAAATGCCCAAGAGCTGATTCAAAAGAATTTAGATGGTTGGTTTCGCTCTACTGCTCTAGTGCAACTGTACCAGCTCCAGCAACGTCAAGAAGCACTATCAGCAGTTAAAGCTACACAACAACAAGCTGCTACCCAAGCTGTGTTGAAATTAGCGGTGATTGGTATCATCCCTACATTGGCAGCTTTGACAGGTATCATCCTGCTGATTTTTGTGTTTGCTCAACTCTTAGTAAAAGGCAAAGCCGCTTTCTTGGCTCAAAATGCTGATGTACCTTGGACAACGCCTTGGGGTGGAGAAACGGTTCTCCAGGTTTTTGTCCTGGGCTTTTTCTTGATGGGACAACTTTTTGTACCTCTGATATTCTCGCTGATCCCCGTTCCCCTTGCTAGCGGTAATGTGCGAATTCAGGCTTTTTCCGTATTAATTCGTTATCTGTTAGTAGCATCAGGTGCGCTGTGGGTGCTGTATTCATCAATTAAGCGCTTTTTCCCTTTACCAGAATTTTGGTTTCGCTTCAATTTCCAAGGTAAGTGGTTTTTGTGGGGGCTAGGTGGCTATTGCGCTGCTTTACCCATAGTTGTGCTGGTATCTTTAATTAATCAACAACTATGGCAAGGGCAGGGTGGTAGTAATCCTTTGTTGCAACTAGCACTAGAAAGCCAAGATACGGTAGCACTAGGGATATTTTTCTTAACAGCTGCGATCGCAGCCCCCTTATTTGAAGAAGTCCTGTTTCGTGGGTTTTTGTTGCCTTCCCTGACTCGTTACTTACCCGTCTGGGGAGCAATTTTGGTCAGTAGCTTGCTGTTTGCGGCTGCACACCTTAGCCTGTCAGAAATTCTACCGCTGACATCCTTGGGGATCGTTTTAGGAGTAGTTTACACGCGATCGCGTAACCTTCTCGCTCCTATCCTCCTCCATAGCCTTTGGAATAGCGGCACACTACTCAGCTTGTTTATACTAGGAAGCGGTAATTAATTATACTTCAATACTACAGTTGCTAAAAGGTAAATATTTGCTTATACCTCCTTATAGGGCAATAATTTACTAGTTATAAATAGTGATAAGCATGAATCAATGCTAGCTTCAGGTTAGATACGGCTGATGTAAAAGTCGTTCTGCCAAAAGAGCTAAATACATAATAAAATATCCCAGTAAAAATTCACTCTTCTCTAGGCCTTTTAGCCTCGGTAGAGATGTTGATTGCCCTTCCAAGCTATTATTGGTTGAAATTATTGGGAAAGCAGGCAGCAGCAATTAACCAGAGTTATCAAAACTCTACTGCTTTGTACTTTGGTTACCGCAAAATTTTTTCCAGCCTTTAGGTAAATACCTAACACTGATACTGCCCACAAAACGTGTCTTCATCATTGCACCCAACTTAAAAAAAGTCCGGACATAAAACTGATGGACTTGTAGAAAGGGGTATCGCAGCATAAGAGTTTTTGCTGATGATTTAAGGTTCATTCTCCTCAAGAGAAATGATTAATCGAAAAAGCTGTAAAACTATTTTGCTGTTGGTAGTCAAACTTCCGAATAGTAAGGAGCGCCATAATTAGCGTTCCCTACGGGATGGTAGGAGATTGATTGTGGCTATCGATTTAGGGCAGTGCTTCTACAACAATAAAAGTAAAAATATATTTACTTGCTAAATATATTAATTTATTTTTTTATTTAGAAATAATTTAAAATTACACCTTATTTATCAAGGAGCAGCACTTATATGGCAAATCTCAACCCTAGTCATACCACTAAACAACTTATGGCTGGTTACTGTGGCATTATTTTCGGGGGCTTTGGAGTGCATAAGTTTATTCTAGGATACTCTCCAGAAGGCTTCATTATGTTGGTTATTTCTGTAGTTGGAGGTACTTTTACTTACGGATTTACTTTTTTGATTATGCAACTTGTAGGTTTGATTGAAGGCATGATCTATTTGAACAAATCTCACGAAGAATTTGTAGATACCTACTTTGTGAATAAGCAAGGTTGGTTCTAGGAAAAATTCTAACCTTACAATTGCATTTCTATATTTAGGCTAAGTATCCTGGGTGCATACTTACAATTTATCTCTACTGATATGCTAACCCTCAAACGTCAAAAGTTTACCTTGGCCTTGCTCCTAATGCTAGGTATGGGGTATTTCAGCGCTATGTCTAATTTGGAAATTCACTATTTTTTGAAAAGCCTGATTGCCGTCATGCCTATGCAGATTGCAGCATTAATCTACATGAGCCGAAAGGGTACAGGGGACAGGAGCCAGAGGTCAGTGTGAATTTTCCCTAGCCCCAGTTCTTGATCCCTGGCTCCTATGAATTGATAAATAAAAATGTTTGACATACAGTCGTAGTTCCAGATTTCGCCTACCCTCGAAATAGGACGCTTTTATTGTGGCGTTGTATTTTCGTAGCGAATCTAACTAAACTCTTGCCATGCAACTTGTCCCAGAAACCAAGCTCACCCAAGAATCCACCCCAGTAACAGAGAAAATAATTCTCGATGTTGGAGGCATGAAGTGTGCTGGGTGTGTGACCGCTGTAGAAAAACAGCTTACCCAACATCCAGGAGTCAAGAGTGCCTCTGTCAACCTGGCAACAGAAGTAGCAATTGTAGAGTCGGAAACTGGTGCGGTAGAGCCAGATTCACTGGCACAGCGATTGACAGCCAATGGTTTCCCAACTAAACCCCGAACAGCAAGCAGTGTAACAGGTGAAATATCCACCCTAGAAGATCCAGGCGCACGACAGCGCCGAGAAATGCACTCTGCACTCAGGCAGTTGGTAATTGCTGGGGTGCTGCTTGTGTTATCGGGAATTGGACATTTTGGTAATATTGGTGGCTCAGTATTGCCATTTTTAAACAACATTTGGTTCCACTGTGGATTAGCAACGGTAGCACTACTAATTCCAGGTCGCCCGATTTTGGTAGATGGCTGGCTGGGCTGGCGGCGTAATACGCCTAATATGAATACCCTCATAGGGTTGGGAACGCTGACAGCCTACACTGCTAGTTTAGTGGCATTGCTATTCCCTCAAATGGGTTGGGAGTGCTTTTTTGACGAACCAGTAATGATGTTGGGCTTTATTCTGCTGGGAAGGACTTTAGAGCAACAAGCTAGAGGACGCGCCGCCGCCGCATTTAGGCAGCTGCTAGCACTACAGCCACAGGTAGCCCGATTGATTGCCAATCCAGAAAAAGTTAGGCAAGAAACTGATAAGGAAGGTTCTGGTGGTAGCCAGGATTCCTTAGGCGTGTCAGCTATTGTAGAAATTCCCGCAGAACAAGTGCGGATTGGTGAATGGTTACAGGTGTTGCCTGGTGATAAAATCCCCGTTGATGGAGAAGTTCGCTTTGGACAAACAACGGTGGATGAGTCGATGCTGACTGGGGAAGCCGTACCAGTCATCAAGCAACCAGGGGATATAGTGACAGCAGGTACTCTCAACCAGTCGGGAGCGATCGCTATCCAAGCAACCCGTACAGGTAGCGATACAACTCTAGCTCATATTGTTGCTTTAGTTGAAGATGCTCAAACTCGTAAAGCTCCAGTTCAGAGATTAGTAGATACAGTAGCTGGTTACTTTACCTATGGTGTATTGGCAGCGTCTTTATTAACATTTATCTTTTGGTACTTTTTTGGCACTCATATTTGGCCAGATATTATCATGCCAGCGGGCATGGACATGACAAGCCACGCTGCCCATATTCCTCAACACTCAGTACTGACCATTAATCACTCTCCTCTGTTAGTTAGCTTAAAATTAGCGATCGCAGTTATGGTAGTTGCTTGTCCCTGTGCTTTAGGCTTGGCTACACCAACAGCAATTCTTGTTGGAACCGGCATAGGTGCAGAACGAGGTCTGTTAATCAAAGGCGGCGACGTTTTAGAACGGGTACACCAGCTAGATACCATAGTCTTTGATAAAACAGGTACTCTCACCACAGGTAATCCCACCGTGACAGATTGTCTGCTGATTGGAGAATCAGAGACTGGCAGACAATCTTCCCAATCCCTTCTGCAACTGGCAGCCGCAGTAGAAAGTGGCACATACCACCCGCTAGCCAAAGCAATTCAACAGGAAGCACAGCAACAACAGTTATCCATCCCAGAGGCTGTAGACTTTCATACAGAACCTGGACTCGGCGTATCTGCTGTAGTGGAAGGTACAGCTGTATTGCTGGGAAATTGGGAATGGTTGAGTTGGCATGGAATTGCTATTAGCGAAACTGCACAACAGGTGGCTCAGAAACTGGCAACAGATGGTAAAACCGTTGTTTGCGTAGCAGTTGGGGGAACTTTAGCTGGACTCCTCGCCGTGTCTGATACCCCCAGACCAGATGCTCAAGCTACAGTAGATAAGTTACGCCAGATGGGTTTACGGGTCATGCTACTGAGTGGTGATAGATTAGAAGCCGCTAGTGCTATTGGTAAACAACTGGGGTTAGATAGTGCTGATGTCATAGCAGGTGTCCCACCTAGCAAAAAAGCGGCCGCTATCGAAGAATTACAAGTCAAATTTGCATCTAAAGTCGCAATGGTCGGAGATGGGATCAATGATGCTCCAGCTTTATCCCAGGCAGATGTAGGAATTGCTTTATACTCAGGAACAGATGTGGCAATGGAAACAGCTGCAATTGTGCTGATGCGCGATCGCTTGAGTGATGTTGTCGAATCAATTCACCTCAGCCGCGCTACTTTCAACAAAATCCGTCAGAATTTGTTTTGGGCTTTTGCATATAATACAATTGGCATCCCTCTAGCAGCAGGTATTTTGTTACCTAGTTTAGGTTTTGTCCTTAGCCCATCTGGAGCCGCTGCATTAATGGCCTTTAGCTCCGTTAGTGTTGTTAGTAACTCAGTTTTACTACGGCGGTTGGCTCATCGATCATAATATTCTTTTTTAGCGGTAATATTCTAAGTTACAGCTCAGTTTTGCCTCTGTGAGTTAAACTAAATCCGTATTCAGGTGTTATATATCTTTCCAAACCTGATGGGATTACCACAAGTAAAAGTAGCAAGAGTAGAACAGCAATATTCTACTCTTTTCAGCAAATACGCAAGTTAATACTTATCAAAGCAGTATCACAGACTTTAATGCGTGAGAATGGCAAAAAACGATTATAGACAAATCTTGATTAATCACAGTTCAACCGAATATAGCAACGATGCGTCAATGGCAACAGAAACGAATGAAAGTCATCTACTGATTATTGAAGATGATCAAGGTCGTAAGGAATTTTCTCTAGAACACCCCGTCTATTCTATCGGTAGAGACCGCGAGTGCAATATCCGCTTGGTGTCGCAGTTTGTCTCCCGCCGCCATGCCACATTGGTAAGATTGCCACGAGAGCATAATAGTCATAGCTATTATTACCGAATTGTAGATGGCGATGCTAAAGGTAAGCTGAGTTCCAATGGTCTGATGATTAATGGACGCAAGATGCCAGCCCACGATTTAAGAAATGAAGACGAAATTGTTTTCGGCCCTCAGGTACGTGCCATTTATTACCTGCTAAAGAATGTGCAGCGATCGGGTCAAACGGATGCTAGCGAGTACGATATTACACTAATAAACCCCGGTATGGCAGAGGATATAGAGGATATATAAAACTAAACATATAAGTACTCGTGCAAAATAAATTATCTAGTTGGGAGAGGGAACAGGAAATAGAAGCACACAGTAGTTTCAGCCGTTTTGAGAAATGGCTAAGTATTTATGGGTGGGTACTTAAGAGACTTCCAAATAAAAATATAATGCCAGGGGAGCAGGGAGCAGGGAGCAGGGGGAGGAAAGTCGTTTTAATTCCAGAATTGGTTAATTTATTTTTTGGAGTTCCCTAACTTGAATTCCAAGTTGTTTTTTAAAAAATGTAAAGCTGTAAACAGCAAGCCTTGCCACAGGCTAGCCGCTTGTCGTCAGATATTGCGACATCTGCGTATAGGTAAAGACGTGAGATTTTCACAATCTATTTGATATAGAAAAACTTGCAACGCCTCAAGCAGTTTTTTTTATACAAATATCCTCTTACTCAATTTTGACTATGTTGACTTGTTGCTAGAGCTAGCTTTGCGCTCTAGCTAGCCGCAGCGGACGTCCAGATAACAAGCAGCAATATTTATCCTGCTAGACTTTCAATCAGATGCCAATGGCGACTATGTTCAATCGCTTCCTTAACAAATTCAAACACTTGTCGGCAGTGATTCACAAGTTGGAGTGGTAATTCCCCATTTTTCACCACAATACTTAACCGAGTTTCTACATCAGTCGCTGTTGATTTATCAATAAAGACTTCTACTGTAACTAACTTAGAGAAAGTAACAGTACCAGGATACTCACGAGCCATAATGTAATCGGCTGTGTAATATTGAACATCCAATTCACAATCTTGTAGAAGTTCTACAAGCAACGGTTGGAGATGGTCAATAGGAACAGAAACAATAAATGAACAGGTATAGCGAGCCATAATAGCCCCACGCCTTGCAACACTCCGTCCATCCTATAATATCGAAGCATCTAAACGGCAAGTGTTTATAGATTGATTAAAGAAACGAACTCACTCATAAGCAAGGTGGTAAAAGCTGAAAATTTGATAAAAAACTTTAAAATAGGAATTTGGCGGAGGTGCGCATAATGAAAATCGCAATTGCTGGAGCAACAGGATTTGTAGGCAGTCGTGTGGTAAAACGACTCCATCAAGAAGGTAATAAAGTACTAGTGTTAACACGTAACACCGCCCATGCTCAAAGGATTTTTCCCTCAAAAAATTTTCCAAACGTAGAAATTGTTGCGTATACACCCATTGCATCCGGTTCTTGGCAAGATGCCATTGCATCTTGTGATGGTGTAGTTAACTTAGCAGGAGAACCTATCGCCGAAGAACGCTGGACACAAGAACACAAGCAAGAAATTCTGAATAGCCGTAAGCTAGGTACACAAAAAATAGTAGAAGCAATAGCAAAAGCTAACCCCAAACCTAAAGTATTAGTTAACGCTTCGGCTATTGGCTATTACGGCACTAGTGAAACTGCTACCTTTGACGAAACAAGCCAGTCGGGGAATGATTTTCTCGCCCAAGTCTGCCAAGCTTGGGAAGCAGAAGCCAGCAAGGTAAAAGATGTTGGTGTGCGACTAGTAATTCTGCGTCTGGGTATTGTCTTGGGGATGGGTGGCGCTTTGGGTAAAATGATTACTCCTTTCAAACTCTTCGCTGGTGGGCCGATTGGCAGTGGTCGGCAGTGGTTTTCTTGGATTCACGTAGACGATTTAGTTAATCTAATTTTGCAAGCTTTAACCAACCCGGAAATGGAAGGAGTATATAATGCCACCTCACCCAACCCTGTTCGGATGGCAGATTTGTGCCAAACTATGGGACAGGTGATGAATCGTCCTTCATGGTTACCTGTCCCTGCTTTTGCGCTGGAAGCCCTCTTGGGCGATGGAGCGATAGTAGTTTTAGAAGGTCAACAAGTCTTTCCTAAACGCACTGTGGAGGCTGGCTTTGAGTACCAATATCCTAATGTGAAATCAGCACTCACAGAAATTTTGGATTAAAAATTAAAGACCCCAAAGATAAATCTGGGGTCTTGAAAAATTTTGCATAGGATTTCACTATTGAAGTATTGACTAATCCGCCTGGAATTTTTGAGAAATCCAGTTGATCAGACCGCTTAAAAGAGCGCCTGCCATGAGAATACCAATAGCTGGGTTAAATACAGGTTGCCACAATTTATGCCACAAATCCAAACCTAAATTGAATCCAGAGGCATCAGCAATAGCCGCGATCGCTAACCACCCAAAGCCAAACAAAACTAAGAATACATCTGCGACTAAAACAAAGTTTAGCCAGCTTAAAAATTTCTCTTTCATCAGCTGTCGTGTCTTCAATTAGTCTAAAAACTGCAAATTGGTTATGGGTAATAGTTAGTTGTCTGTTGTTGCCAGCTAATGACTGCTGACCATCGACAACTAACACGATTACCAATTACTTGTCAAACAACCAGCCTTTGACTTTTGCCAAACTCTGCCAATCTGGTTTTCTAGTTAAACCGTCTTCAATGCTGTTTTTGATTTCATCTTCCCATTCTTGATTTACAAAAATTAACTGTTGGGCGAAATCAATATGTTCTCGTAAACCTTTTTGACCAGTTTCTAGCATAGCAACAGCGAGATTAATTCTGGCCTGTGGGTCTTGTGGATTTAACTTTACTGCTTTCTGTGCTGCTTTGTAAGCTAAATTGGCTTTGTTATCGAGCAGATACAACCACGCCAAACAAGTCCAAGCAGGACTACTTCTAGGAGCGCGATCGCAAACTTCTTTAAATACAGGAATTAAAGAAGCTACGTCTTCTCCGGCTTTATAACGTTCCAAACCTGTATCAAACAGGGATTCAACTGTATTAGTCATTAGTCATTGGTCATTGGTAATTGGTGAGTCAGTGCGGTTTTGGGGGTTTCCCTCATGAGCAACTGACGAACCCGGAGGGTCATCGATTATCGGTCATCAGTCATTAGCAACTAACAACTGACCCCTGACAAAGGACAATCTTACACTCCAAATGACTTACCGCAACCACAGGTTTGGTTGGCATTGGGGTTGGTGAATTGAAAACCGCCACCAATCATGGCATCGCTATAATCGAGCATTAAGCCATACAGATATAGTAAGCTTTTGCGATCGCAAACAATTTTGAAGCCATCATAGTCAAAAACTTCATCCTGAGGGGTGATCTTAGTAGTGTCTTCAAAGTCCATCATGTAAGACATCCCAGAGCAGCCACCTTGTCTGACTCCTACCCTTAAGCAGAAATCTTGGCCTTGCCTGTCACGAAGAAATTTTACTTGGCGTAGTGCTGCTTCGCTCAACTGAATTCCGCGTTGTTGCGGTTGAGTAGCTTGTGTCATCTGGTTTTTCAACTCCTTAAGTGGTCTAACTACTAACTTGTATAGGCATATTACTAGTTTTGGATTGCCTTTGGTGTTTTTGTATTCATTCTAGCGACATTGATGTCTCTAGATGCCAAATTGTAAAGACTGCACCAAAAGCAGCTAAAGCTTTTTATTCTAGAATTGAGAGACTCGGTGCGTTTAGATATTCGCTATTTTTGGAAATTAAACTTAGGGCAGCCTGAGTTGCAACCAATCTTCAGGTGCAGCCAGGAAGATTTCATCTTAAACTAGTCATTCCCAAAAGTTGACGAACATATAGCTTCTTTTAATTAATTTACTCTATGACAAGTTTTAATCGCTCTACTAGTCGTCGGCTAAAGAAATTAACTCAAATTCCTTCTGTGTGGGAGGGCGATCGCCGTCCATTGTCATCATCACAAACCCAGCCAAGAGACTCAGAGAGTAAGGGCGATTGCATTCTTTGGGTAGATGGCTCCCAAGGTGTTGTGAGAGGCATGGATGTGGTAGGAACAGAAACCGGACCAGAGGCAGTTGTTCGCACTTTAATGCGAGCTATGGAGCATCCTCATAGCCCTGCCAAACCTGCTCGACCCCAGAGAATTGTAGTACGAGACCGTGAGATTCAATTTTATTTGCGCGGTGTGCTGCAAGATTTGGATATTGCTATTGACTATGCACCGGAATTGCCTTTGATTGATGAACTGTTTCGTTCCTTTGCTGAAATTCTCGATAGTCAAATTCCTGATTTACCGCCACAGTATGCACAAATCTTACAAGAAAAAGCATTTGCGATTTGGCAGGCATCTCCTTGGGAATTTTTAGAAGAACAGCAAATCTTGTCTATAGAAATCAATAAGTGGGATGTAAATAAACTCTATGCCTCAGTGATGGGAATGCTGGGGATGGAATATGGGATTTTGTTATATCGTTCAGAAGAGTCGCTAAAGCGTTTTCGGGCAGCAGTTTTAAGGGATGAGGAGTCACAAGGACGTTTAGAAGAAGCTTTCCTCAAGCAAGATTGTCTGTTTCTCACCTTTGAACATAGTGACGACACAGATGAAGACGAGGAGGGCATAGGAGATTTAGCAGAGCTACCGCTATCAGAAATTGATCCCACCTTTGGTAATATCCACCCTTTAGAAGGACTCAGGTCTGTTTTATATGACGAAGAGGCGCTTGTCGTTTTTGTGGCCCTAGAAAGTCTTAACCGCTTTATCCGCGATCACCGCCGCCAGCTTGATGGAGACTCCTTCCCCAGTCTAAGCCGTCGCTATCGGATTTCGCTGCCCCAGCCTGATGAATCGGCTAAATCAGTTTCTGTAACTGTCTCTACCATGCCAGAGTTGGCAGCAGAATTAGAGGAAATGGCAGGCTTAGATGGCCAAGATGAGGTCATGGGGGAATATGACTCTCCAATGTTTCATTCATTACGAGATGATTTGATTCCAGAAGACTCTTTTCTAAGTTTGGGCGTAGTGTCTTGGGAGATGCTGGAATATTTACGTCAGGGAGCCACATATCATACTGTCGGTGAAATTACACAAGTAGGTGATGGGTTGCCTGTGATTTTAATTCAAACTTCCCGCCCCAGAGCTAAGACGGTAATTGAAAATCTGGAGGCGGCTGGTGGACTGAAAGCAATTTGCTTTAATCCAGGCGCAGATCCTTTTGATGGCAATCACTACGACTTGGGTTTACTACAAACACAAAATGGTGAATTGTTCCTGTTCGGTGAATTTTTAGATGATGACCCCATTCATGTAGAAGCCAGAAAAAAATGGAATCGGCGGTGTAAAAATACTAAAGGCTACTGTGGCTTAATTATTGCTAAAGGGCTGACAGGTTCTGCCCGTGGAAACCCTCAATTACGAGATATGATGGCTCTTTTTGAGGCGCGATCGCTTTCACCAAAAGATTTAGGCATCGGTACTCTTCAACTCGTACCTCAACTTTAATTTAAATGATAGTTCAAGTCATAACCACAGGTGAACAGAAAATTTATACGAAGCGTTATTATTTTGACGTTGATCTGTGGTAATTACTCATTTTCTAGAGTATTCATCATGAGTATTTAATCCAAAAATTATACCAGGCTTAATTTTTAGCCGGATTTTGACCTTCAGATTGCGACTGCTAGGTTAAACGCTCCTAGTGTTCAGTAGGGCTAGAAATGCACTCTACCTATCTAGCCATGGCAATTCTGGTAAGGAAATAGCACTTCGGCGATATCGTCTCGTTGCGAGCATAGGTTATTTATCAGAACTTTATGAAGTAGCTATATTCTCGTCTATGTTTTAGTAATCGCTAAAGTAATAACAATGTATATTATATTACAGTAGATATCAACTATCTCTGTAATATTTAGGTGCAATTAACCCAAACATATTTATTTGTATATTTATCTTTTGTCGTGATTTATTTTGAGTTTAGTATTCTACTGTTTGTCAATCTTATTCATCAAAAATTTAGTCTATTTAGGCTTACTTTGTAAGTCTTTTATAAAGCCTAAAAAATGATATAATCCTGCTTTTGAATAAAGTTTATTTAAAGTTTGCTAATCATGACTCTAAAAAATACACTTTGGAAATATTGAAGTGTACAATATTTTTTATCCAGTAGATATCAAGTTAACAATGTTTGAATAACAAACTTTTTGCTGGTGATTTCAAGTCTAGTCAATCATCTTGAGTGCAGCAACTAACTGTCAAGTAGGTGTGGCATATCCAGGTTGATGAATAGGGCAAAGAAATCAAAAGACAGAAAGTTCGTAAAGCACTTGCTCTTCTGGAGCGAGCATTTTTAGTAAGACTAATAGTGATTGACTTCAAACTAGATATGCTACAAATCATATACAAGGCAGGGTTGAATAGTGTTTATGCTCCAGAGCTTGATTTGACTTATTATAGATATCTCCTCCAGAGGTTGGTAGCGAGCATGGTTGAGAAAGGAAACCAAATACATTTGAGCAAGAAAAATATGCACACATATTATTTAATTAAAAGTACAGAGTGAATCTAACTTATCAAGTTGATTAGTCCACTTTAGCCATTCTTTTTCTGTAGTCAATTCGTTTAATGACTAGGTGCGCTATTGTTGCTGCCACAATAGTCAAAAATGAATTTTGGCTTTGATATTTTATTGGAAAATGCAGAAATATGCAAAACTGGCATTTTTACTATTAGTGACATTGCTTGTTTACTGTCACTAAATCTGATAGTCTTATCCTTCTCATTTTTAGTTAGTTAGTTACCACTAACAAGGTTAATATACAGCACATAGCATGATAATGACAAATAAAAAATGGGCGGTAAAACGTATAACTGTTAATCTTGCAGCACAAGAAGCAGACAAACTAGAACAATACTGTCAGCAAACAGGTAGGCCTGCGACCGATGTCATTCGGGAACTGATTAGAGGTTTACCTAATTCTGATGAAACCAAAGAAGCCAGCAAGTAAAAAGGTATTTAATAGTAATACTTACGATACTTGTTTTTAATTTGTTGTCAGAGACGAGAGTTTTATGGCTGTTACCAATGTCATGTTCCTCTCGTCTGGGTAATAAAATTTGATTGAGTATAAGTTAGGAGGGTCGGACACCGCTGTGTCCTTAGATGTTTCGAGAGTGGATATTAAGTAGCAAATTCCGGCACCAAGCCAGTTACAATCTGTAAAGAAACTGAAAAGGAGCGACGGAATGCGCGTTGCAATCGTAGGTGCAGGATTAGCTGGGCTAGCAACTGCTGTGGATTTAGCTGATGCTGGTTGTGAAGTCCAAATTTTTGAATCTCGTCCGTTTGTTGGTGGTAAAGTTGGCAGTTGGGTAGATGGCGATGGCAACCATATTGAGATGGGGTTGCACGTATTTTTTGGCTGCTACTATCAACTGTTTGACTTGATGAAGAAAGTAGGGGCATTAGAAAATTTACGTTTGAAAGAACACACCCATACCTTTATCAACAAAGGGGGGCGCACTGGTGCTTTAGATTTTCGCTTCTTGACAGGCGCACCATTTAACGGATTAAAAGCATTTTTTACTACTTCTCAACTCTCCTTGCAAGATAAATTGCAAAATGCGATCGCCTTGGGAACTAGCCCGATAGTTCGGGGTTTGGTCGACTTTGACGGGGCGATGAGAACCATTCGCAACTTAGATAAAATTAGCTTTGCCGACTGGTTTCGCAGTCATGGTGGTAGTGAAGGTAGCATTAAACGGATGTGGAATCCCATCGCCTATGCTTTGGGATTTATTGATTGCGAAAACATTTCTGCCCGTTGTATGTTGACAATCTTTCAATTTTTCGCAGTGAAAACCGAAGCTTCAATAATGCGGATGCTGGAAGGTTCCCCCCATGAATACCTGCACAAACCCATATTGGAATATCTAGAAGCTAGAGGTACTAAGGTTTATACTCGGCGACAAGTGCGAGAAATTCAGTTTGTTGAAGAAGGGGAACAAGCGCACGTTACTGGCATAGCAGTTGCCCAAGGTGATACAGAAGAAATTATTACTGCTGATGCCTACGTCTTTGCCTGTGATGTGCCAGGGATTCAACGCATCCTACCTCAGCAGTGGCGTAAGTGGTCAGAATTTGACAATATTTACAAGCTGGATGCAGTGCCAGTAGCAACAGTACAGCTGAGGTTTGATGGTTGGGTGACCGAATTGCAAGATGGAGAACAACGCAAACAGCTGAATCATGCAGCTGGGATAGATAATTTGCTTTACACTGCCGATGCTGACTTTTCTTGCTTTGCTGATTTAGCCTTGGCTAGCCCTGCTGATTATTATCGTCAAGGACAAGGTTCATTATTGCAGTTGGTACTGACACCGGGAGATCCATTTATTAAACAAAGCAATGAAGCGATCGCCCAGCACGCTCTCAAGCAAGTGCATGAATTATTCCCCTCATCACGGGAATTAAATATGACTTGGTACAACGTCGTAAAACTTGCCCAGTCTCTCTACCGAGAAGCACCGGGAATGGATGTGTACCGTCCCAACCAAAAGACGCCAGTATCTAACTTTTTCCTAGCCGGAAGTTATACACAGCAAGACTACATCGATAGCATGGAAGGAGCGACAATTTCCGGGCGGCGGGCGGCAAAAGTAATTTTGGAAACTGTGAAAAAATAACCAACCGCAGAGGAAGAAGACAGAATGCCAGACTGGTTAGAACATAGTGTCCAAGTTGAGGTAGAGGCTCCTATAGATTTAGTATGGAGTCTCTGGTCTGATTTGGAGCAAATGCCACGTTGGATGAAGTGGATTGATTCGGTTAAAGTTCCGCCGGATAATCCAGATATCTCTCTGTGGAAGCTGAGTACAGGCGGTTTGAATTTTACCTGGAAATCCCGTATTCTCAAAGTCATCCCCAACCAAATTATCCAATGGGAATCAATTGATGGTTTGCCAAATCAAGGAGCGATTCGCTTTTACGATCGCCACGGTAGTAGCATTGTCAAAATGACTATTTCCTACGCTATCCCTGGCTTTATTGGCAAAATCATGGATAACTTGTTTTTAGGACGGGTGGTAGAGTCGACTATTCAAGCTGATTTAGAAAGATTTAAACAATACGCCCTAGCAAGGATGAAGGATGAAGGCTAAAGGTTAGAATTGTAAACTTCATACCTCACCAAGTAGGGTCACTAAAAAGATTAATCGTCAATTGTTCGCGTCCTGGTGGTACTGCTGTAATACAAGCGCGGATGGTATCTCCATCTTCTAATTCCACAGTGCAAGCGTGACAAGTCCCCATAAGACAGCCAGTGGGGATAAATATCCCCGCCCGATCTGCTACATCCAAGAGGGCTTCTCCAACTTCAGCATTGACTGTGACATCATCTGGTAAAAAGCGGACGCGAACACTCATGAAATACCAACCTAATTAGGACAAAAAGAGTGTTAAATCTAAATGATTTTCAATTTCAATAGCGAGAGAATCCAATGTATGTTCTCGCTGTTCTCGGTAGTTGGCAACACCCGTAGGCAAAGATTTCAAACCCCGCTGTTGACGCAGGCGATTTAACCAAGCGCGTCGCCAAGGGCCATTGTCAAAAATTCCGTGGAGATAAGTACCCCAAACCGATTGACAACTATCTACTAACCCTAAATTAACATCGTCAAATAGGGGTTGGTAGGCTTGGCTATCTCCTTGCTGCTCAATACGCGATCGCCCCTGATGGATTTCAAACCCATTAACTGGTAGCCCCATTTGCGGATAATTCGAGCTAACTTGGCGCTGGCGGGCAATTTTTTGCCCTGTGATTACTGTTCTTATAGGTAATAAATTTAGTCCTTGATATCTGCCAGCTTGTCCCTCTATTCCCTCTGGATCGGCTATCATCTGACCCAAGATTTGGTAGCCACCGCAGATGCCTAAAACTGTTCCACCAGAAGCGGCATAGTTTTGTATTGCTTCTGCCATACCGCTTTTTTGGAGCATGATCAAGTCAGCAATTGTCGTTTTAGTCCCTGGAATAATTACTGCATCAGGATGACCTAAATCTTGCTTGGGACTCAGGTATTTCACTGATACTGTGGGTTCTGATTCTAGCGGATCAAAGTCGGTAAAGTTAGCAATTCTTGGTAAGCGGATAACAGCAATGTCGAGATCGGCTTGGCTTTTGTGCGATTTACGTTCCAACAGATCGAGGGAGTCTTCTGCTGGTAACATATGTTCTAAATAGGGAATAACACCAATAACTGGGATACCAGTACGTTCTTCTAACCATTTTATCCCCGGATCTAAGAGTGATCGCTGTCCGCGAAATTTGTTAATTACTATACCTTTAATCAGGTCTCGTTCATCTTGGTCTAATAACTCTAGAGTGCCGATCACATGGGCAAAAGCACCACCCCGGTCAATATCAACTACTAATATTGTGGGTGCATTCAAGTATTTTGCTACCCGCATATTAGTCAAGTCGCGGTGCTTGAGGTTAATTTCCGCCGGACTACCAGCACCTTCGCAAACCAACAAGTCAAATTCTGTCCCTAAATGCTGTAGGGATTCTTCAATTGTCCGCCAACCAAGTTCAAAATATTGCTCGTAGTAATCTATAGCGCTGACTTTACCTACAGATCTACCTTTAATAATTACTTGGGAAGTCATGTCCCCTTGGGGTTTAAGTAAAATAGGATTCATTTCTACCCAAGGAACAACTCCCGCCGCCCAAGCTTGTACAGCTTGGGCATAACCAATTTCTCCACCACTGGCTGTTACATAAGCATTTAAAGCCATATTTTGACCTTTAAAGGGAGCCACTCGCCAGCCACGCCGCGACAGAATGCGACAAATAGCTGTAGTTAAGAGTGATTTCCCTGCGTGGGATGTTGTCCCCACAACCATAATTGATTTCATAGATCACTATTATTTTTTAAGATTAGAAGCAAATTTAAAGGGGAAACGGCAATATAGCAACTTGTTTGTCAACAGTTAACAAGCCAGGGCAGAGGCATACAGCCCTAGACTCAGAGGATACCATAGCACCTCTGCCATCCTCTGTTAACCCATATTTGCTCTGTACTTCCCATCAACACCGTTTACATTGAGTTAGATGGTTATGATCAAGACTTGATAAATGGTGTCGATGCTTACGTATATATTGTTCCCTTTTACTTCCTAATCCTAACTTCTTGGTTTTTCATTCTAAAACGGCAGTCTTAACCAACGAGTCACAAAATTATATATGCGATCACCCCATGAGGGATGACGCCAATTTTTTCCTTGGTATTGTTCTGCTAACTGCTGACCTAAAGGAGTCAGACGAAAACTATCAGTAATTCCTTGTCCATCAACTTCTCGCCGCAGTACGCCTACTTGAATGAGCCAAGACAAAGCGTTATCACAAGCCAATTCTGACAAAGGACGCTTGGTATAGCCATGCTGGATACCATTATCTTGGGCGATCGTACTTAATGGCACACTTTGGTGACGCATGGCTGCTAATAAACCAGGATTGAAGGGAGAACACACTAGCGATCGCTCAGCTCGTTCTACAGTGCTTTGAGGATAGGAAAATGTTTTGGGGTTTTGGTAATTAACGCTAGGCATATTGAATTGCAGTAATTTTTTTCATAATTAACAATCAGGCAGTAGTTCAAGGGCTGCTATGCTAAAGCATATTTTTGAGAATGTTTGTTTTGTTTCTTAGATAATTCATTTAAACATTGTAAATTATTGTAAAATTTCAAATGCCCCAACAATCTCAAACAGGAAAGGTTCATTATGCCTCTAGCAGTTGGTACGGATGCACCTGCGTTTACCACCAAAGATACTAACGGCAATACTGTCTCATTATCTGATTTTGCAGGTAAGACAGTAGTTTTATATTTTTACCCCAAAGATGACACTCCAGGTTGTACCAAACAAGCCTGTAGCTTCCGGGATGCTCAAGCTGATTATCAAGGTAAAGATGTTGTAGTGCTGGGAGTGAGTGCAGATGATGAAGCGTCCCATCAGGCATTCACTGCTAAATATAATTTGAATTTTCCTTTACTGGCTGACACCGACAAAAGCCTAATCAAAGCTTACGATGTTGATGGCGGTGGTTATGCCAAGCGTGTTACCTACGTCATTGACCCCAACGGTAAAATCATCCACGTTGACGCTAGCGTTAATACAGGTACTCATGCTAGTGATGTTTTAACTGCACTAAAGCTGTAGTTGTTTCACCTAATTTTATTTTATGCCTTGTTTCCCCAACAGAGGCGGAAGCAAGGCATGATGATGATTTAGTTTTTTGCTGGTTGTGTCTGCCCCAAAGGTATATTTGCTGGAAAAGGAGTGATTGGTAAACTTTGGTTTACCTGCGGTTGTTGGCCTGCATTTTGAATTGCTTGTTGCTGTCTTTTTCTAAACTCAAGAGCTGCTTCGTCTAATTGTTGGTTCTGTTGTTGAGAGTTCCAGTTGAGAGTCCCAAAATTAGCTCGGTGAATCAAATCAAACATATTGAAATCTGAGTTACCGCCACGGGAGAACGGATCGACATTATTATTTTGGTTGGAATCCGCGCCAGGAAAGGAATCTACGGTATTGAGTTGAGCCAAACTCGGTTGAGCCATGAGCAAGGAAGCGCAGCCAATTCCAGCCACGGTAGTAAATGCAAGTTTGGCGATGGGTAGCAATGGTTTTTTCATGAGTTTTTACCCTAAATTTTTTACAAAGAAATCATGCTTATATCTTAAGCAAGAGTTCGTCTAAGTTGGGGTTGAATACTTAACAAAGCTACTAAAGCAAAGCCAAATAACACCAGCAATGCTTCGCCAAAGGTAACAGTACCCCAAGGAGCCTGCATCACTACACTAGCTAGTTCCCAATGGCTGTGGAGATAGAGATAGCGGATTGGTTCAATAGCGTAGCTAAGAGGGTTCAAGGTGGCTACAACTTGCAACCACTTCGGCATAAAGGATAAAGGTGCTAGGGCGGTGCTGGCAAACAGCAATGGCAGGTTAGTAACAAAAATTACTGCAATCAGTTCTATGTGTCCAGGTAAGGCAAAAGCCAAGCCCAGAGAAATAGCTGTCACGCCTAAAGCTAAAAGCAAGACAATTAAGGCGATCGCAGCCAAACCAGTTACATCTGGCAGCCCTGCGCCTAAAAATGCTGCTGCTGCGACAATTACGGCTGCTTGCAACAAACTTTGGCTGATGATGAAAATAGCTGAAGCAAAGACAATGGAAAACCGCGATGCTAAAGGCGCTACCAGTAACCGATTTAAAAACCCAAACTCGCGGTCAAACATTACAGGCAACCCAGCATTTAATGCTCCTGCAAAAGCTGTAAAAACAATCACGCCAGCAGCCAAAAACTGACCGTAATTTGTCGTACTGCCAAATATTCCTTTAGGAGCATTTTGGAACAAAGCACCAAACAGCACCAGCCACATCACCGGCTGGATAATTCCCGCCACCAATGTTGAAGGGCGGCGCTGTAACTGAATAAACAAGCGACGAGTTAAAGCTAACGTCTCTTGTACTAATTCACCAAAGAAATTAGGAGCAGCATCAGCGTTAACTTGTGGCAGTCTTGCTGGCTGCCAATTTATATCAGATTTAGGAGTAACACTCATAATGATTGGGGATTGGGGATTGGGGATTGGGGATTGGGGATTGGGGATTGGGGATTGGGGACTGTAATTATTCCTATGCCCCACTCGCTATGCCCCTTATCGCATATTCTGCTTTTTCTCAGCTTTAGGATCGCGATTGGCAACTGCTGCTAGTTCTGCGTCCATCAAGGTTTTACCCGTAGCGGCGAGGTAGACATCATCCAGGCTGGGGCGAGATTGGGCAATACCAAAAATGGGCAAGTCAGCAGCATTCAAGGCTTGTTGGATGATAATCAGCGCATCATTCTGCGGTGTCACTACCAAGTTGAGCGAATTACCTTGGGCGTTGTTAATAATTACTTCTTGCACCAAAGGTAAAGCTTGCAGAAGGTGTTTAGCTTTTTCTGCTTCTTCAATAGGGGAAAACTCACGGATTCGCAAAGTAATGCGATCGCCCCCTACTTGATCCTTCAATTGTGAAGGTGTCCCGGCGGCAATGACAACGCCGCGATCAATAATTGCCACGCGATCGGCCAGTGCGTCAATCTCTTCTAAATAATGGCTGGTAATTACTACTGTGGTTCCAGAGGCGCGTAATTTTCGTAAGAACTCCCACACCACAAAGCGGCTTTCGATATCAAGCCCAACCGTTGGCTCATCCAATACCAAAACATCGGGTGCATGGAGTAATCCAGCAGCCAGATCGAGACGCTTGCGTAAACCGCCAGAGTAGGTTCCTGTCTTTTTATCGGCGTATTCTTGCAAACCCAGTAAATCCAGCACCGTCTCAATCCGCTGTTTACCCACTGCGCTTGGGAGGTGATAAAGCGCCGCTTGCAATTGTAGTAGTTCTCGTCCAGTCAGCACCTTATCTAAAGCAACTTCCTGCGCCACATAACCTAACCGTTGTCTTGCCACTCTGGGCTTATCTAACACCGAGATCCCAGATACTTCGATTTTGCCAGCATCCGGTGTGGTGAGAGTACACAAGGCACGTAGAGTAGTAGTTTTACCTGCACCGTTGGGGCCGAGTAAACCAAAAATTTCTCCTGGTTCTACCTCAAAGGAGACATCTTTGACAGCTTCAACCGTGCCGTAGCGCTTTTGTAGATTTTGAATTAAAACAGCGGGAGCCATGACAGCTAATTCCCAACGATACAAATCTCAACAAAGTCTATCTATATTGTAGTTGAGTAGTGTTAGGTGAAGCGATCGCGTGGATACAACTCCTTTATTAGCAGAAGATAATTTGAAAATGCAGCTACGCCTTTTTTAACCGCTACTTTATTCAAAGCGTCACATTTACTGGGGAAAAGGTTAACAGTTATTTTACTAATCTCCTTGTCCCCTTTGTCCCCTTGCCTGCCTACTTACTCATTGCCACGATCCCCGTCAGAAGTACAGCCGTATTTTAGGCGACAAATTGCACTCTTAACGTGATATTGGTATTACAGCGGCTCAATCTCTATCTATTCAGTTAACAAGCATTATGGGTTTTACAGACCTATCGAGCGCAGAGATAGCAGCAGACTACAGTATTCCTGTGGGCAAAGTGTTTTCTCTGTACAACCAACTCTTAATTGCCTATAAACACCAAAAAACCCATTTGGCTTTAGAGGATGCAACGGCAATTATTTTTCACATATTTTCTGAAATATACCCAAAAGGTACTAGCGACTCGGTAAGTGATACCGCAGTCACCTAAAGGGCTATATCGGGCTGTTACTCATGGCTCATGGCAAAGACAATTAGCCATTAGCAATTAGTACTGTGGAGATTGAGCATCGCTAACTAGCTGTGTTGAGTGTCAAAATCTTTAAGGGGAAACATGTTTAGAAGAATAATTGGCGTTGTTGTAGCTACTGTGATGCTGACGTTTCAGTTGATTGTTGGTAGCGCGACCGCGGTAGAACTGGATGCAGCGACCCGAACAGTACCATTAAATGATCAGGGCGATACAGTTGTACTCAGTTTAAAACAAGTTAAAGAAGGTAAACGTTTATTTCAATACGCTTGTGCCCAATGCCATGTTGGTGGTGTTACTAAGACTAACCAAAACGTGGGACTTGAACCAGAAGCACTCGCACTGGCAACACCAAACCGTAACAATATTGAAGGATTGGTGGACTACATGAAGAATCCTACTACCTATGACGGGGAAGAGGAAATTTCCGAATTACATCCCAGCACCAAGAGTGCAGATATTTTCACAGAAATGAGAAATCTGACAGACGACGACTTGAAAGCGATCGCTGGTCATATTCTTCTGCAACCCAAAGTTGTTGGCAACAAGTGGGGAGGTGGCAAAATTTATTACTAAAGCCACGAATTAGTGCTGAGTGCTGAGTGCTGAGTGCTGAGGAGCCACTGACGGGTACGCAGGGGTCTCCTCAAGTAGAGCAAGTGGCGTTGCTGAGTGCTGAGGAGCCACTGCGTTGCAGGGCTATCGTGTTGTAACAACTGGCACTACCTAGCAAAGAAACTGGAGATTTTTGAATACCCAATTTCTAACGCTCTTCCTTAAAAGCTCAGAACTTAGAACTCGGAACTCAGTACTTTCGGCGATCGTTCACAATACAATCACTGGCTGCTGATGCTATATACATTCTTTACTCGTTCGCTGTTCTTAGTTTTTGTAGCTGTCTTAGTGGTCTATAACAGCACTAGCTTACCCGCCCAAGCTGCCAATATTGATCCTTACATAGCCAGATATTTACATATCACTGAGCCAATTGCTCTCGATATGGATGGGCAAGGTAATATCCGTCTGTTTTCACCGTCAGAGCTATCTATTGGCAAACAACTTTTTGAAAATAATTGCATTAATTGTCACGTTGGCGGTGCAACTTTGCCAGATCCTCAAGTATCTCTGTCTCTAAAAACACTGGCAGGTGCTAAACCTCCACGCGATCGCATTAATGCTCTCGTGGCTTTCATGCGGCAACCCATGACCTATGACGGTAGTCAAGAAACTTATTGGTGCCGTCAGTTGTCCCCCAATTTTCTCTCGCAACAGCAGGTAGAAAGTTTAGCTGCTTTCGTTCTCACCGCAGCACAAAAGGCTCCTGGTTGGGGCACCGAAAACTTTTGAAAAGTTAAAGAACCTTCTTAAAAGAAAAATAATATTTTTTCTTTTACCTTTTAGTTTATACTTACACTTTTTACTTTTATCCTATAGCTGATTGCATAAACTTCTGCTATTGATTTCTGGTAATTCTAAAAAAAAAATTCTATCTACGACAGTTTGTCATATTTAGCGTTGATTTTATTTAAAATAAGAAAAGGAAAATAAAAACTATTTGTTAGGAGAAAGCCATGAAATTGATTGCGGCAAGCTGGCGTCGCTTTAGCTTAACTGTCTTGACAATTCTTTTAGTTGTTAGCAGCTTCGCTGTTTTTACTCCCAGTGCATCGGCTGATACATATCAGGTGAAACTAGGTAGTGATAAAGGACTACTAGCATTTGAACCCAAAAAGTTAACGGTTAAACCAGGTGACACAATTGAATGGGTAAACAACAAAGTTCCTCCCCATAACATTGTGTTTGATGCTGCTCTCAATCCTGCTAAGAGTGCTGATTTAGCTAAATCTCTGTCTCATAAGCAGTTGTTGATGAGTCCTGGTCAAACCCAAAAAACTACAATTCCCGCAGATGCGCCTGCTGGTGAATACACCTTCTACTGCGAACCCCACCGTGGCGCTGGCATGGTTGGCAAAATCACTGTCGAATAGTTAGAAACAGCATTTTTGACTTTAGATGATTTTCCTTGCTACTGAGTAAAAATCGCACATAGCAACACGCCATACCCCTGTAGTGGTTCACACTAGGGAGCAACGGCGGTGACGATTCCTATCCCTGCCTTAAATTCTGATCGCCACGTGGTAACGGAAGGGATGAACTCGTCACCGCTGATTTTACTTAACTTTGCCTACATCGAAAACTTTGCCGTTGTGAGTGATGACGGCATAGAGTTTTGATTTTCAAAAAATCGGCGGCCTATCCCTTGAAAGCATGGGATGAATTAACTTCCAACCTAGTACCGCAAGGCGGAATTCAAAATTTGCTCATTCAAAATGTATACAGCGTAAGCGTTTCCTTAATTTGGAATGGGTGGTTTATTTACGCCGCAGTGTACTAGTTTTTAGATACTCAAAGAAAAACTCCATAAGGGCAAAACGGTAGTTATTCCGCCTAAACGCAACCGTATTGTTTCTCGTGAGTATGACAAAGACTTATATAAAGCACGACATCTGATTGAGAATTTCTTTGCCCAACTCAAGCAATATCGAGCGATTGCCTTTGGCACTGCGCTTCGCGCAATCGCAACACGTTATGATCAGCGGGCAAGGAACTTTCTGGGCGCAATTTATCTTGCTGCTGCCGTTATCTGGCTTAATTGATGACACGCCCTAGAACGCACCTTCTCTTCTAGATTAAGTTTGCACTTTAATTTGATTCACGTTCGCTATTAGCTGTATCCATCCCAAGTCATAGGGAAGGCGTAATCTGAGAAGCCAGAGAAATTATTATTGTTGCTGCGGGTTTCTTCATCAAGAACTTTGACAACCTTGTTATACATATCTTCTGCCTGTTGCAGGGAATCACCAATACTGGTTAATCCCAACTTACCAAACTGAGAAAGACAACCCATCAAATGAAATACCGTACCTGTCTCAGTGCAGCTATCAAAGTGCAATCTGTGGTGGGCGATAATATCCATTAAATCGTTGGGTAACAATCCCTGATAGCGGTTTTTTTGCAGGTTGTCAGTGGCAATGTAGTATTTTGGACGACCTTGTTGACTATAAAATAACCCGGTAGAAAGGTCATAGCGACCGTTAGTTAATAATTTCAGGGTCATGAAAGGATGAGTAGTACCGCCTTTACGGAGGTTAATTTCGATCGCCTGAATATCCCACTGTCCATTACCTTGGTCAACGGTGATAAAATCTACGCCAAATCGCTCTAATGCACCTTTTTCGGCAAGTTTTCTGCCAACTTTTAATCCTAATTGTTGCAATTGCAACCGATAGCTTTCATCAGCAGGAAATTTACAACCGAGATAAATCTGACCGTCTGGCCCTCCCAGAATTTGGTCATGAGTTGAGAGGATTTCTACTTCGCCACTGGGTGTAATGCGTCCTTGCACACTAGGCGATCGCTTAATTTCTCCTTCCACAAATGCTTCAACAATCCCACCTAATTCAGGAATGCGTCCCGAAAAATTCGCCCAAGTCTCTTTTGATGCTTGAAAGCTCATAGTTGCGAAGCGATCGCTAATTGCTGCTGTCCGTTGGGCATGAGAAGCTTGCCCTGGTGCTACATTCATAATCGGTCTTAAATCCAGCAGTGCATTTCCCTCACCCGAAATTCCTTCGTTGAGTTTCACTACGATTCTTTTTAATGTCGGCTGGCGTTCCCACAATTCACTTGCAGCTTCTGCCAAATCTTTCGGATTCCAAACTCTTGGACTGCCATCTGGATGAGGTACACCACTTTCAGCAAAGATTTGCCGACTGCCACTTTTTGTCCCCAAAATCTGCAAATCTGGTGCGGCTGCGTACAGTGGCACATCCAATTGTACAGACAATTCTGCTTCTAAAAAGGTTGAGTTGTAACATACCATAAACGATTTCTCTCGCCTCAAGGCTTGGCGAATCCGCTCTAGTAAACGAGGGCGTTCTAAAACTTTTTGGCTGAGGGGTTTGAGAGAAGAATCATAAGTAGAAAGTAGCAGCAACCGATTGCGGGCATGGGAAAAAGGAATTCCTGGTAGCAGTTGCAGATAGTAATCAATAATACTAGGATGCAGAGGCATTGATGTCACATAAATTAGCCTAGTGCGGGGGTTCCGCAAGCGCATCAAAGAAAATAATAATCGTTCTTCATAATGTTCACAACCCTCGATTTTCCTGAGTTCGCGCTGATCGATACTCAGTGAGGGAATAACTAAAATATCCGCCTCGCTGTTGTCAAACAATTCGATAGTTTTCCAGCGATCGCGCAAACTTAATTGAAGACTACGAAACTGATCAACCTGCTCTAACTCAGAAATATTCACTTTTACCATAATACCTGCCCTGTCTTGATTTCAAGACCTTCTTACTACTATGGTACATCCGAGAGGAGCAACCAGACGGGCAGGATTTCAAACTGACACAGTTTCTAACCAAGGGTAGCTAGCCGATAGAGCTGGATGTAGAAATATACTTTTTGTTGCAATACTCTATAAGCCTATTTAGTTAATATTGTTGTACATCTTAAGGTTGAGCAAATTAGAAATACTTTTACATCTAAAGAGCGATAAACTCTTCCAAATTAACAGTTAACTTGAAAGCAGATGTATGAGAGCAATCCTACATCGTTAGAGAGTTGTGTACTTATTTTTCGTGGTCAGATTAAGAGCGTGTATTAGGTGTGAGGAGCAAGAGTTTTAGACGTGTGCATCTACAAGCCGTGATTACGTTTATTTAACATCTAGGGCAAATAGCATAAACTTGCAAATTGCAAGAAAGAGCTAAAGCACAAAGTAATCCTTGGGTTGAATTGTCGATCCAAGGTTTACTTTTGGGAATCAGTTATCAGAAGATTTACTGTTAACTCATTTCCAAATATTCCCCAAGCTAAAATTGCTAGTCAATTTACAGGAAAAGCCTTATGCCAGAAGAGCAAACTTTACAACCACCACAGCAGCAAAATCCACCCGGTTCTGAATCTGAAATGAACCCAAAACCCAAAGCAGAAGATGACAAATATCAGGGTAGCGGCAAGTTAAAAGATAAAGTTGCATTGATTACAGGTGCAGATAGTGGTATTGGTCGTGCTGTAGCGATCGCATTTGCTAAAGAAGGTGCAGATGTGGCGATTCTTTACTTAAATGAACACGAAGATGCCAAAGAAACAAAAAATTTAGTAGAAAAATACGGACGTCGTGCCGTAGCCATAGCAGGCGATATTGGTGATGAAACTTTTTGCCAACACGCTGTACAACAAACAGTAGATGAGTTTGGTAAACTCGATATTCTTGTTAACAACGCTGCTGAACAACATCCACAAAAAAATATCGAAGATATTAGCAAAGAGCAGCTAGAGCGCACGTTCCGCACTAATATTTTCTCGATGTTCTTCATGACCAAAGCGGCGATCAAACACTTGCAAGAAGGCAGTGCGATCATTAATACCACATCGGTAACCGCTTATAAAGGCAGCGCCCAACTACTTGATTACTCCTCTACAAAAGGTGCAATTGTTGCCTTTACTCGGTCTTTATCACAAAATTTGGTCGAAAAGGGAATTCGCGTAAATGCTGTAGCGCCAGGGCCGATTTGGACACCTTTAATACCCTCTACTTTTCCTGAAGAAAAAGTTGCTAACTTTGGTAAGCAAGTTCCAATGCAACGAGCTGGACAACCCGAAGAAGTTGCCCCTAGTTACGTGTTTTTAGCTTCTGACGATTCTTCCTATTTCTCTGGTCAAGTGTTACATCCAAATGGTGCAGAAGTAGTTAATGGCTAGTTTTCCCAAGATGAAAAAGGGTAACTAACAAATTGCACCCTTCTCAATAACCATAGGGTGGGTACTGCCCACCCTATAAATTATGGAATATGGAAATCTTGAGAATTTACCTTTATTCGTCCTCCATAAGGGGGATAAGCAAATACTAAATAGTTGATAATATATCTAGAAATAACACTTAATAATTAACAAATACGCCTATGCCATCCACAACACCATTACACGGTACAGAGCTAGTAGATTGTGCTAGAGCAAATGCCAAACAAGGAATTGAAACTGCTGCTTACCAATGTGGTTATGGTGATGATCTCAATAGATTTGCACGAGAATTAAGACAAGCTTGTGAAGAAATGAATCTACAAGTTAAGGAACTTACGGAATTGATTACCGATCAGGATCTGATTCTAGAATTAGGTACAGGCGAAATTGTTGCCCCAGATACAGCTACCGAACTGTAAAAATTTTGAACTATACTTTTTTGGTAATAGGTAAACAGTGATGAAGTTGATAACTGTCTGTTACCTACTTATCAGCAATACAGATACATATCTGATTTATCAAAAATTACAAGTTTTTAGGGTGCGTTACACTGCATTAACGCACCTAATTTTAATTCTTAGGGAGCAAACATTTATCAATAAGTACAGCAGTTAGACCTCTGATCGCACCCCAATCACTTTAATTAAATTTAAATGTTTACTTTACAAATAATCCACTGCCAGTACTGAATATAAACAGGGTATTACAACTTTAAAATAACCCGCGCCAGATTGAAGTAAATTAAGACGCCAAGTACATCAACTGCTGTGGTAATGAATGGCGCTGACATCAATGCTGGATCTAAACGAAGTAAGCGGAATAAAAACGGCAGTGCCGAACCAGAAATAGAGGCTAAAACAGAAATAGCTACTAGACTAATTCCTACTGCGATCGCCACCTCTATTTGTCCTTGCAGAAAGAATGCCCAAATAGTGGCGATTGTTCCTAACATTGTTCCCAGTAATGCACCAGCGATCGCCTCACGTCCAATCACTTGCAATGGCCCCAACGCATCTATTTCTTCAGTATTCATCCCACGAATCACTACAGTAGAAGACTGTGCCCCCACATTACCGCCAGTACCAGTAAGTAAGGGAATAAACGCCGTTAGCGTTACTACTTTTGCTAAAAGGTCTTCTTGTGACTTAATAATTGTGCCTGTGAAGGTATTTGTTACAAGTAAGATTAACAACCATACAACACGTTTGCGAGCAACTTCCAGTAAATTCATCTGAAAATAGTTATCGCCTCCTGACTGTACACCACCCAAGGCGTAGATATCTTCAGTCGTTTCCTGTTGCAAAATATCAATAATATCATCTACAGTGATAATACCCACAAGACGCTGTTCTCGATCCACTACAGGCACAGCTAGAAAGTCATATCTTTGAATTAATCTTGCAACTTCTTCCTGGTCTGTATCAGTGTAGACAAATACTACGTCACGGGTCATGATTTCACCCATGAGTTGTTCAGGTTGAGATGTGACTAACTGCCGTAGTGACACAATCCCTGTTAACTGCCTTGCCCCATCAGTGACGTAAAGGTAATAAATCATTTCACTGGCATTAGCTAGGCGGCGAATCCGCTCCAGAGCTTGAGATACCGTAAAATTTTCTTTCAGCGAGATTAACTCTGGCGTCATGATTCGCCCAGCAGTATCAGCTTCATAACCCAATAGCTGGGCTGTGGCTTGGCGTTCTGTTGGACTAAGTTGTTCTAATAGGCGATTAACAACTTTTGCCGGTAGTTCATCAAATAACCTAGCTCGGTCATCCGGGGACATTTTATCTACAATGTCGCGGACATCCTGACTTCTGAGTTCCTCAATTAGCCGTTCTTGAACACTGTAGTCGAGATATTCATAAACCTCGATCGCTTCATGCTTAGAAAGTAAGCGAAAAGCCAACCCATGCATTGCTTCTGGCAATCCTTCAATGGCCTCGGCAATATCCGCAGGCTGTACAGGTACCAGAATAGCTTTAGCTCCACGTAGATCCTCTTCTTCCAGCAGCATTTGCAGCTGAGTTCGCACTAAATCTCGCAATTCTCTACGGGACATATCCTGGAAAATAGAGGTTAAATTATTCTTCTCTGTCACAAATTCCACCTTCCTCAGCCAGTTTGAACAAGGTTGCTGCCCTTAGTCTAGGGGAAAGTGGGAATCTAAAACGTCAAGTTTGTAATTTTTCCTACTTTAGAAATGCTTTTTTCGGCTTAAGGCAAGGTCGCTGTAGGGATTATAAGGAAGTTCCAAATAAAAAAATATCCTATCGCTTTGATGGCGGGGAGCAGGGGGAGGGAAAGTCGTGTTGAGTCCAGAAATTGGGATAATTTATTTTTTGGAGTTCCCTAATTAGTAATTCGTAATTAAAGGTACAGAGCAAGTGACTTGAGTGATGGAGACAAATAAATTTTTTCCTTGGTCAAGAAAATTTTGTCAGAAATCCTAACAGCCGTTTAGTATTCTCAGTCAGGAGTGTGCGCCGATAAGCATCTGCTGCCTTCTTAACAGCTTCAGCCTGAGTCGGATAAGGATGAATCACACTGCTTAACTTGCTCAAACCGAGTTTACCTACAATTGCCGTGGTCACTTCCGAAATCATCTCACCTGCATGACTGGCGACAATCGTTGCACCGAGAATCTCATCAGATCCTTTTTTATGGTGGATTTTGAGAAATCCTGATTCTTCACTATCGGCGATCGCTCGGTCTACACTACTAAAAGGAATGATAATTGTATCCACATCAATACCTTTCTCTTTAGCTTCTTGTTCATACATCCCCACATGGGCAATTTCCGGGTCAGTATAAGTTACCCACGGCATAACTAAACTACTAAGTTTGGAACGCCCCAAGCCAAAGGGAGAAAACAGCGTATTTTTAATTACAATCCGTGCTGCTGCATCAGCTGCATGGGTAAACTTCCAATCCATGCAGATATCACCAGCTGCATAAATTTTGGGATTCGTCGTTTGGAGATAATCATTCACCTTTACACCTTGGTGCTTGTCGTACTCCACCCCGACAGCTTCTAAATTCAAACCTTCTACATTGGGGGCGCGTCCTGTACCGACTAAAATCTCATCTACAGTTACAGAATCTCGGTGACCATTAACAGAAAAATAAAGCCGCTTCCCCTCGGTGACAGTTACCACCTCTTCTACCTTAGAATTTAATACTAAGCGAATTCCTTCTTTAATTAATACTTTTTGAAGAATTTCGGCAGCATCAGCATCTTCTTTATTAAGAATATGTGCGCTGCGATGGAAAAGCACCACCTCACAACCCAAGCGTCGAAAAGCCTGAGCTAACTCACAACCAATAGGGCCACCACCAATTACCGCTAAACGTTCCGGTCGTTGGATTAAGGAAAAAACCGACTCATTGGTCAAAAAACCAGCCTTTTCAATTCCGGGAATCGCCGGACGTGCGGCTCTAGCGCCAGTTGCAATTACTGCTTTTTTAAAACGCAGGGTTTTATCACCCACTTCCACAGTATTTTTACTTGCAAACCGACCGCTACCTAAAAAGATATCAACTCCCAACTTTTGAAAGCGTTCAGCTGAATCATGAGGGCTGATACCAGCTCTTATCCGGCGCATCCTGGCCATGACTGTGGAAAAATCAACATCAATATGTTTGGGAATGTTAATTCCTAAATCTTTACCATCCCATAGTTCGCCCACCACACGAGCAGAGCGGATAATAGTTTTAGATGGAACGCAACCCACATTTAAGCAATCTCCACCCATGAGATGCTTTTCAATCAACGCCACTTTTAAACCCAAATCCAGACCCGCCGCCCCCGCCGCCACCACTAACCCTGCTGTTCCCGCGCCAATTACCACCAAATCGTAAATATTAGCAGGTTCTGGATTAACCCAATCCGGTGGATGAACGTAGGACACCAAAGTTTGGTTATACTCATCCATTGGGCGGACTGTGACTCTCTCGAATTCTGAGTTAGACATTGGTGATACCTCATTTGATGGGGGTTGGAATGATTTTCCCAGTACCTAGTACCTAATCCCTTAATGTACAAGGATTACAGCCTCAGAAATGTTTGTCGGTTGGATAATTAACAGATATTTTTCTAGCTTTATTGAGTTTTAAATTTTTAATTGTTGATTACTTCCTGTTCTAAAGCTTTTCGCGCTATACGAGTGATATAAATAGTCACAGTGATCGTACCAATAAAACCAATAATCCGAATTGCCCATTGCACAGTAGGGTTGGTAGGTTGCGCCTCAGTTCCAATCCTGGCCAGATTACCTGCCAGAGAACCAATATAAACATACATGATTGTTCCAGGAATCATGCCCACAGAGCCAATAAAGTAGTCTTTGAGTGAAACTCCTGTGATGCCAAAGGCGTAATTCAATAAATTAAACGGAAATATCGGGGAAAGTCGCGTTAACAGAATGATTTTTAATCCAGCTTTACCGACAGCTTGGTCAATAGCAGCAAATTTATTGTTACCTGCGATTTTATCAGCAACCCAGCCTCTTGCTAAATAACGTCCGATCAGAAAAGCAGCAGTAGCGCCTATAGTTGCACCAATGAACACATAAAGAGAACCCCAAACTACACCAAAGACAACGCCAGAGCCTAAAGTGAGAATCGAGCCTGGTAAAAAAGCGACAGTGGCAACAATATAAAGTGCAATAAAAGCTATAGCTCCTACAGAACCAAGGCTATCAATCCATTGCAAAGCATCTCGTAAAATGGCTTGGATATTAAAAGCAGTTGCACTAGCAGATTCTTGCGCTAAAACAGGGTGCGTGTCTAATATGAAAGTAGTGCCAAGTACCAGAAATATTAACACGCACAGTCTCAAAAAAATAATTTTAGTTATTTGAATCATGACTAAATTTGACTGTTGCCACACTTTATTTAAAAGCTTTCTGAGCAATTTTTGTTACATTCTGAATAAGAGTTAATCAGGGACAAATCTGATTCAAGCGTCTTGAATTTTCAGTTTGTTTACCGTCTTGCTATCTTCAACCAAAATATTCTACTTTCCTGAGAATTAGCTTAAATGCCCTTAAATTTTTCCTGGCGATACCAGCTACGAATTCGCTTAGGTGAAACACCAAGTAAATAAGCAATAATTACTATTTGATTAATTAGGGTAGTTTGAATAATTCCTTTTTGTAACCAACGACGGGCTGAGGTGACAACTGGAACTGCAATAATCGCAATTTTACCGATGCGTTTTAAACGGCGTATGAGTTCAAAGTCTTCCATAATAGGCAATTCTGGAAAGCCTCCAATTTGCTGAAAAACTTCTTTAGTTAAAAAAATTGCTTGATCGCCATAGGGCATTTGCAAAAAATGCGATCGCCAATTCACTCCCCATTCTACCCACCGCATACCCCAAGGTGATGCATCAATCCGCAACTTAAACGCACCGGCAACTGTTCTTGGTTGCTGTAGTGCTGTGCGAATCATCGCATCAAAGCCAGACGGTAAACGTGTATCTGCATGAAGAAACAGCAAAATTTCACCACTAGCAGCCACAGCACCTGCATTCATTTGCACCGCACGACCAGGAGATGACAAGATAACTTTTACGCCCAGTGATTGCGCTATTTCTACAGTGTCATCTTTGGAGCCACCATCTACCACAATTACTTCTATATTCCTACTAGGTTGGGTAGTTGCGTTGGCAAAGCCCGCCTCTTGCAGAGAAGACATCGCTATTTTGATATTTACTGCTTCATTCAGAGTTGGAATAATGATAGAGATGCTTGCAGTGCTAAGATTTTGACCCATGATTACTCATACTGAATATTTTTACAGCCAAAATAAAACAGTTTACTTCCTGATAGATAATCACTTAAATATGTAAAGATGAAAACTTTGAAAGAATTCTGCTTGTGTCTGGTTGATAAAAGAATGATGTCGACAGCCCTCAAAGTGGCTTAGGTGGTTGGTTCTGCTTTATTTGTCATCAATCATGGAGCAGCGCTTGCCAAAGGTCAAATGAAGCGCGATCGCCAAAGGCACTGCGCTCTGTGCGATACGAAAACAGGGGCATAAGATTCTTATGCCCCCATTCTATAATCAATCTAGAACAGCTAGATTGCAGACTTTATCTCATCAAACGAAGTAGGCTGTTCCAGTTAATGGCAAGAATGCGTCTGCCATTACTGACTGCTTACCATTACTGTTAACAACCAAATCTAAGAGTCCGTTAGCATTGGGGTCAATGAGCTGTTTGCCGACAAAGTTTGGCACAGTTCCAATGATTCTTTGGTCAGAAACTGAGGTAATAGATGCAAATTGTCCACCAATGGAAACCTGAGTATTTCCTAAATTCCCAAAGTTCTTACCGCCAATGACGAATGTATTACCGCCTACTGCTGGCGCTCTCCAAGGGAATAAATCGTAGACAGTAGGATCTAGCGCCGAAGGATCATTAGGAAGCGCAACCGTAATTGAGTTATCAGTTAAATCAACGCCGACAATCGCGCCTCCAGGCCCATGCTTGATATCTAAACCATCTGCAACACCAGTCAGGTTTGTAGTTTGTTGCACCTGAGTGCCATCTGCTGAGAGTTTAATGTTATAGAATTTGCCATTCCATTGCTGGGCAATTAAATTACCTCGCATTTGGTTTTGGAATGTTGTAGCACGGTACTCATCAAGCCCATTGGTCGAAGGAGTGAAAGTTGTCAGTGGGGCTGTGTATACGCCTGGAATACTGGGGTCACTTAGCCCATAAAAAGTATTCTGGCGATTGTCAGTGCGTCCACGATTTCGATTGGGATGACCATAGTATTCACCTGCTTTGATCAGATTGAGTTCATCTGGAGCAGAACCGACAGTGGTTGGTTTTTGAGTTGTAGCCGAGGTAGAGATGTCTCCAAATGTTGCGTTATAACCATTTTCTGTGGCATAAAGTAATCCTTGTGTGGTGTAAACTGCACCAAAAGCATTACGAAGTCCACTAGCGTAGACGGACACATCTACACCAGGTTTTACATTCACTATATCCCCAAAGACCTGACTATCTGCCGGATTAAAAGTTAATCCACTTGGAATCTCATAACCAGGTGGTAGAGGATTTGGTAGTTCGTACTTAATCTGCCCATTGAAGTTAGATTTGGAAATTTCAGCTTTGAGGATAGCAGCCGAGAAAGGAGACTCTGGAATACCACCTATATTGTCATTGGTAATACCTGCATTAGTATTGCCACCAACATTAATGTATAAATCACCTTTGTTATCAAACGTTAAAGCATTAATGCCATGGTCATGGTTTGAAACCGGTAGCCCTGTAATTAAAGATTTCCGTTGTGAGAAATCAGCTCCTTCGAGTATTGAAATTTCACCACTATAAGGAGAAAGTTCAGTTTTGGGAAAGCCTGTACCACCATTGGCATATAGCTTACTATGAGCAACATAGATACTTGGGGAACCAGAGGTGTCGTAAGGGTTAAAAGCGATCCCTAATATTTGCTTATTATCTAGGTTCTTGATAGTGGTGATTGTCTGGGTAGCAGTAACGTTGTAGTTTTGATCAAAAGTGTATGCTTTGATTTCACCACTGTAAGTGCCCACATAAAACCTACCATCTGGGCCCCAAGCTCCGACCGTAGGAGAACTAACTGAAGCTACTGTTTTCTTGTTAAAGCTGACAGCAACGATATCATTGTCGATGATGTCAACAGCAAGATTTGGAACAGTAAGATTTTTGTAGTTGCTATCTGTAGTAGTGATCGTGTGAGTAATGTTGGCTGTTTGGGCACCTTCTGCCACATTATCG
This sequence comes from Mojavia sp., assembly GCF_059505145.1. Classification (NCBI taxonomy): domain Bacteria; kingdom Bacillati; phylum Cyanobacteriota; class Cyanophyceae; order Nostocales; family Nostocaceae; genus Mojavia; species Mojavia sp. Next base: position 7,279 of record NZ_JCACKA010000068.1, on the reverse strand, counting down.
TTCACTGCACTGATAGTGACTGTTTGAGCAACATTCCAGTTAGCAGGGGTGAAGGTCAAACTAGTCTTGTTGGCGCTGATCTGATTGCCAGGTACAAGATTAATCGTCACATCCGCTGTGGGTTGGCTATTGAGAACTAAGGAATAACTATCGCTAGCGCCTCCTTCTGTAATCTCAGTTTTGCCTCCTGTTTGTTGCAAAACTACTTGCGGCCCGGTCAATGCGATGACTTCAATACCTGCGATACTTGCGTTGTCAACACTGGCTGCGAAATCAATGTTGAGGATGCCATCAGTCACAGTCTGAGTTGGGGCAGATAAAACCAGAGCAGAGTTGTTACCTGTGAAGAAGGCATTTTTGGATTTGGCAAAAATGTCTATGTCATCAAAAACTTTCTGACCTTCTAAAGAGACATCAAAAATCCTCTTATTAAAGTCAGTCCAGTAAATTTCTGCAAAGTGTAGATTTACAGCATAGTTGCCGTTCGCTACTGGAATCTGATAAGCCAAGTTTTTGCCATAACGCTCAGTTTGATACACAGCGTCGTCTTCACTCTTGCCGATTGGAGCAGCAGTAGAATAGGTATTGCTTGTTCCTACAAAATACTTATCTGCTTCCCAAACTTGGCCTTTAGTGTCGGTATAAGATTTAGTTGCGCCTGTATCGATCCGAATGGCTTTGCCTGTGGCTGGAGAACCATCGTTGTCAATAACAGTAACAGCAACGTTGGGAATAGTAAGAGTTTTGTAATTGTTATCTGTAGTGGTAATGGTGTGACTAATATTTACTGTTTGAGTTCCCTCTACTAAGCTATCGTCAACAGCTTTAACAGTAACAGTTTGGGCTATATTCCAGTTATCAGGTGTGAAGATTAGGCTGGGTTTATCTAGTGTAATTTGATTACCAGCTGCTAGGTTAATCGTTACATTGCTTGTAGGTTTGGTATTAAGAACTAACGAGTAAGTATCACCAGTAGCCGCTCCTTCGGTAACCACAGTATTACCCGCAGTTTCTTGCAAAATTACCTTTGGGCCAGTCGCACTCACAGGGATGATTTCAATAGCCGAGACTTTAGCATTGTCTTTACTGGCCAAGAAATCCAAATTCAGTGTGCCATCTTTGACGTTGACATTGAAGGACTTGTCCAGAGCGATGTTTTTACCGCCAGCTTGGGCAAGAATATCTAAGTCATCGATGACTAGCTGATTTTCTGCACTGACATCAAAGATGCGCTGGCCTGCGGCATTCCAGTAAATTTCTGCAAACTGGAGTTTGACTGTGTAGTCTCCATTCGCTACTGGAATTGCATAGGCTAGGTTACTCAGCCAACGCTCTGTTTGAAAAAGTGGGTCTGCGGTAGTAGCAGCGATCGCTGCTGTCGTACCATTAAGATTGCCACCAATGAAATATTGATCTGCGCTCCAAACTTGACCTAAGCTATCGGTGTACGCTCCACCTCCAGCATTAATCCGAATTGCGCTGGGTGTGGGTGCAGGAGTAACGTTAGCAGGGATGATTTCAATAGCCGAGACTTTAGCATTGTCTTTACTGGCCAAGAAATCCAAATTCAGTGTGCCATCTTTGACGTTGACATTGAAGGACTTGTCCAGAGCGATGTTTTTACCGCCAGCTTGGGCAAGAATATCTAAGTCATCGATGACTAGCTGATTTTCTGCACTGACATCAAAGATGCGCTGGCCTGCGGCATTCCAGTAAATTTCTGCAAACTGGAGTTTGACTGTGTAGTCTCCATTCGCTACTGGAATTGCATAGGCTAGGTTACTCAGCCAACGCTCTGTTTGAAAAAGTGGGTCTGCGGTAGTAGCAGCGATCGCTGCTGTCGTACCATTAAGATTGCCACCAACGAAATATTGATCTGCGCTCCAAACTTGACCTAAGCTATCGGTATACGCTCCACCTCCAGCATTGATCCGAATTGCGTTGGGTTTGGGTGGAGTATTACCTGAATCAGGTAGAGGTGCGGGTGCAGCGTTAGGTTGATAATCTAAGATCTGCACGACAGATGGTAAGCTTGTCGTTCCATCAGCGGCTTTAGTTACCGCAACGATATGGTTCAATCCTCCATCCGTTTGAGAACGTGTGAGGGTTATCGGAATATCGACAAAACCTCCTGTCCCAATCGTGGCAGACTTTTCACTAACAGCGATCGCTGAGTTGGCTTCAAAAGGATCTAGATCAAAACCACCGCCGTTATTTTTAAATAAGCCAGCCTCCATCACTAGTAAGCTAACTGAAGTCCCTGGAGTACCGCTGACTTTAACTGTTTGGTTGGCATTTGAAACAGTTGTGGGTGCAGTTGAGGCTAGACCCAAAACCTGAATTGTTGGTTGGGTAGGTGCATTTGCTTGGATAACAACCTGTGAGCCATCTAAACTATTGGGAATTCTATAAGTCTTTCCTGTGTAACTCGTACTATCAGAGAAATCGACTGTAAGTGTTGTACCTATTAGTTCGAGCCCAGAAACACTTCCTGACTCATTTGGCCCGGGAGCAGGTAAACCTTTGATACTGGTTGGGTCAACATCTACAGAAAAAGTGAATGTTTTACCTGGATCAAAGCTGTTAAAAGTGATTTCTACGGCATCAAAGCCACCGTCACGAGCTTTGAGGAACTTGAAAGCAGCAAATCCTGTTCCGCCTTCACTATCTACTGTAAAGTTCTTTGCTACAAGGTCACCAGCAGTTCCCGAAGGATCAAAGACTAAATCTGGAAGAATACTAGAGCTTAGGTCAATAACTACTTTGTTTATTTTTTCTTGAGATGTGGAATTATTAACAATCTTAAAAGAGCCGGAATTATAGGTACTGGCATTGATGCTATTAGCATTTGCATCATCGATGAAAAAAGAAGCTTTAGCAACCATGATGTTCTACCTACGAGTAATTGCTTACTCAATCTCACGTAAAATACATGCTTGGCACAAGGCTTTATATAAAATTCTGATGTTTTTTGTTTAAAAAATATATTAATTTTTTTGGGATTTTATATTAATCAAATACATATGAAAATTACATGAAGTTGTATAAATATTTTATGTAGTTTTTATTAACGCACCATAAGCAGTTAATTAATTTATAGTAAAGTTATATATGGTAAAATACTAGCAGTACATAATTTTTAACAAATTGGTTTGGAATTTTTGTAACAGCGCAAGTTTATATAAAATTATAACGAGAATTTGCATTTGCCTTGGAAGCGATCGCTACTTTCCGCTCTGCAAAATCAGCTTTTGTTATTTAATTAACCGGTTGCTATAAACGTAAAGAACCTTGTAAATACCGAATTATATAAGTTAAATATTTTTTTGTCTAGTAGATAAGTCTTTAATACGTATCTACCTATAGTTGTAATTTATATAATAACCTTCAATATAATTACGTTGGCTGCGGGCATCTTTGCCCATATACATAATCAGAGCTACAAGCAGTATATTTGCGTATATTAGCAACGGAGTCTAATATACTTGCTTAATGATGATTTTTACCAATTTAGCGCTAAAATTACCTTATAAGACCGAAATTCAGAAAAAATAATTAGTTAAGGCAGGGTAAGCCCAAGTATGGTGAATCACTTTGCCTACTCCTTTAAGTATAAATCGGTAATTGGTAACATAAGAAGATGGAATTAGCGATTACCGATTAGTTATTAGCTAGATCAACGGATAATATAAATCTTCGAGCAGGCATTATATTATATGATGAGATTATGCAAACATGATATTATCTGATTTTTCGACACTGTAAAGCTTTTTATTACTCAAAAGCCGAAAAGCATTGAGACAAATTATAAAATTGTTACAAAATTGTCTGGACGCAGATTTGTGCTTAAATGCACATTTAAGCCGCATATTTTAAACTTTGAAAAAAAAACGTTAATATTTCTTGCCTGCTCCTCTATTTCCCTATTGCCTAAATGTGTAAAAGAAGTGTGTAACAGCTTATTACTTGTGTAATTTCTGACTTGAGCTTTTCATATCAACGTTCAGCAATGGCTTATTTATCATGCAAATCTGCAATGCCAAATTTTTGGACAAGATAGCATCAGCACGGCTAAAGATGCTATAGCACAGATCAATTAGCAGTAAGCTGTTTTAGGGCGTCTTTCACAGACTAGTATGGCAACGATTAACGATAACTACCTCAAGCTAAAAGCAGGTTACCTATTTCCGGAAATTGCTCGCCGGGTTAATGCCTTTGCACAAGCAAATCCTGATGCTAAGATTATCCGCTTGGGCATTGGCGATGTGACCGAACCTTTACCAGAAGCTTGCCGCACGGCAATGATTAAAGCAGTTGAAGAAATGGGCGATCGCGCCACCTTCAAAGGCTATGGCCCAGAGCAAGGCTATGCTTGGTTACGGGAAAAAATAGCTACCCAAGATTTCCAAGCGCGGGGGGCTGAGGTAGATGCTTCAGAAATCTTTATCTCCGACGGTTCTAAGTGCGATACAGGCAATATTCTGGAAATTTTTGGCAAAAACAATATCATCGCCGTTACTGACCCTGTTTATCCCGTGTATGTGGATACTAATGTCATGGCGGGAAACACTGGAAATCCTAACGATAAAGGCGAGTTTGAAGGTTTAGTATACTTACCGATTACGGCTGAGAACAACTTCACCGCAGAAATTCCCTCACAGAAAGTCGATTTAATTTATCTGTGCTTTCCCAATAACCCCACAGGTGCAACTGCTAGTAGCGAACATCTCAAGGCATGGGTGGACTATGCTAGAGCGAATAACTCAATCATCTTCTTTGATGCCGCTTACGAAGCCTACATCACCGATCCCGATATTCCTCACTCGATCTACGAAATTGAAGGTGCAAGAGAAGTAGCGATCGAGTTTCGCTCGTTCTCCAAAAATGCAGGTTTTACAGGAACCCGTTGTGCGTTAACTGTTGTACCTAAGACATTAACAGCAAAAGCCGCCGATGGTTCCGATGTAGAACTATGGAAACTGTGGAATCGCCGCCAATCCACCAAGTTTAATGGTGTGTCCTACATCGTACAACGGGGTGCTGAGGCAGTCTACTCTCAAGAAGGGCAGGCACAAATCAAAACACTCGTTAGCTTTTATCTAGAAAATGCCCAAATTATTCGTGAGCAACTCACAGCCGCAGGATTGGCTGTTTACGGTGGCGTAAATGCGCCTTACGTCTGGGTAAAAACACCTCATGGACTTTCGAGTTGGGAATTTTTTGATAAATTGCTGCATACCGTCAATGTGGTAGGAACTCCTGGTTCTGGTTTTGGTGCTGCTGGTGAAGGTTACTTCCGCATTTCTGCGTTTAACAGTCGAGAGAATGTAGAAGAGGCTATGAAACGGATTACCGAGAAGTTTAAAGTGTAAACCGAGCGTTCTCAATCGCTTTTGTTAAACTCAATCTATCATCAGTCTTAAAGGTTGCGGTGGGCACCTTACCCACCCGCCCTGATAGATAATTATCTAAACTTAGCTTACTTATATTGTGGTTATGACTGCTGCCATCCCCGTTTTTAAACCTGTTAGCCAGATGCAGCTGGCACCTGGTAGCACTGTTACCATTCCAGATGTTAGCTGGGAAGAATTTGAGTCTATTTTGCAAGAACTGGGAGAAAAACGAGCTGCACGAATTGCCTACAGCCAGGGTGCTTTAGAAATTATGGTTCCCTTACCTGAACATGAAATTGCCAAAGATTTAATTTCTGATGTTGTCAAAATCTTGCTAAAAGCTAAGGGTATCAGATATCAACCTTTTGGTTCCACCATCTTTAAACGGCAAGGTATCGCAGGTGTAGAACCTGATGCTTGCTTTTATATTGAGAATTATCAACGGATGATTGGTCATCGTCGTTTACAACCTGATGATCCGTCACCAGATTTAGCGATTGAGACGGATGTTACATCTAAAACGACTCTTGATGCTTATGAAGCGATCGCAGTCCCAGAACTATGGATTTATGATAGTGGCAGGCTTTCGATTTATTTGCTGAGAGAGGGGAAATATATAAAATCTGACATTAGTTCTATTTTTGAAGATATAGCGATTACTCAGATTATCCCTGCTATTGTAAAACGTAGTTGGGAAGTAGGAAGCTTTCAGGCTTTAGAAGAATTTACCCAACAAGAGTTGAACTATCTTTCATGTTTTCCACAACCAGAAGTAATTGCAGAAAGTTTGGTTACAGCGGCTAACAAAATTGTGGAAAATATTAAGTAATAAATTGTACTTGTATACTTTAGCATTCACTTCTGTTGTTGCTTTTTAAAAAAGCGATCGCCCCAGAAATTGCCCATGCAATTGAAATTTGCTAAATATCTTTTCAAACTGCCATCAGTTCTTCGAGTCTAATACCTTTATAAGCCTGTGGATAGAGGTATTTCTCTGTTACTGCATAGAAAGGTGAGGTGAACTCAGTCTCATCAAGATAGCGATCACGCGGAGTGTCCGACATAGGCGATCGCACCCACCGCTACAACTGTTCCACCCTCACCCTTATAAGCTCACACCCAGCCTCTACTAGTCAACTTCGTGCGTAAATCCTGAATTAGTTCTTTTTGATATCACGCGCCATGTTGAGGTAGTAGTCCATTTTGGCATTAGAACGGCGGCGGTTGGTGGTGGAAGTACTAGGAGCGGTATCCCGATCTGTTTCAATCTTTTGTTTTGTTTCAGCCCGCTTTATGGTTTGTGCCTCATCAGATTCCAAGAAATAACCAGATTCGGTTAATCCAAAGAGTTTGGCAAAAAAACCAAAGAAATTTCTGCCCGAATTAGCAAAATTTTTCCAGATAACAGAAATAAAACCTTCAAGACGAAGTAAGAAGTTCCGAATAATTTGAGTTAGACGATACATAGCAGCACCCTCTATGATTGCCTATTCTTATTGTGGTCTAATTCCATGATAGTTGGTTTACTTGCTTGGGGGATTGCGTAGTCATGCGCTCTCAGCAGTAAACAAGTTGTTGTTGAGTATCCACAACTATGAAACGTGGTTGCTGATTTTTAGTCATAGGGCGATCGCGTATTGCGTGATAATCTTTGTAATTAAAGATTCCAACTTATCAAACAGTTAACTCAGTTGTAATATTTAACTTCTCATAATCCATACAAAAGCTCTTTTACCTATCGCTCTTTTAAACGGCAAGCAGACTTTGCCCATTATTGAAGCTTACTTTGAGTTTAATCACCTCAAACAACTCTATCGTCAAGGTTGGCTTCGGGAGCATATCAACTTTGTAAGAACAAAAGAACTAACAGCACCTAAAGCTTGTCA
>NZ_JCACKA010000067.1:0-2018 GCF_059505145.1 Mojavia sp. | reverse complement strand
TGCAACCTGTCCAATTTCTTCTTCCAAACCTGTCCAAAATCTTCTTCAAGTCACACTGGATAAAGGCACAAAACCAAAAATACACTCAAGCGCAAATACTGGATGCCTTGCATTCGCTCCAACAATGGAATGAGAAACAAATCGCCTAATAAGCCGAACCCTAACCAGATGCTAAAAGCAAAGCTCGCTTGTGTGCCACTTGTACCTACAACATCCACAAAATAAAGAGCTAAAAAGCCCCGCACAACATCGAGCATTAAGTCTGAAGATTGCAACAGAATTAACCAGCGTAAGACGTTACGTCGTTTGAGTGCGTAGATGACATGATGAATACCCCCTTGAATGCTAGAGTCTGGCATATCCATTGCAGTAGATACCTTTACTTTCTCTATCGGAGACTTCCAGAGGAAGCAGAGCAGATAAAGAGTTAAGGCTGCCAAGGCCAGAAAAACATTCCGCCAACTTTGGTTGATCGCGAGCGCACCTGTCAAAGCCAAAGGCGCGATCGCATTGCCCAAAGAACCCGCCAATGCCCAACGTGCCATATTTGCTTCGTGGCGGTGGGGTTCAAGATCCATCAGTGTTGCCTGAGACAAACTAACAAACGCACCAGATGCCGGATAAAACAAAACTAATGCAGCTAATAAACTCCAAAATTGATGGCTCAGGGCAATTAGCGTCAGCGCAGCAGCAAAACTGCTCCCTCCTGCCAAAATCAATAATCGTCGCGCACCAAAATCTCCTAAAACTCCTAAAATCGGCTCTATTAAGCTGCTGACCGTATTGGGTATGGTCAATAATAACCCAATCTGCACGTACGAAAGCTCCAGCTCGTCACGAATCAATGGATAGGCTACGCCCATCACACCATCAACAATTTCGTCTAATACCTCAATCGCCAACAAGAGGCTGATGAATAGAATAACTGATTTGGTTGTTTTGTTCTGACCATCCACAGGCATCATCAAATTCTCCCATTCTCCAAATTTGTTTACCAATACACTCCTGTCACAGCGTTGGCACTTGGTGGGGGAATCCATGAACAAAAGCGTCGCCATAGCACTCTGGCGAATTGCCTGTGGTATCGATTTTCAGAAGCTTACCAAGGAGGGAATATCATCATTGCGACACAGCTAAATATCAGCACAGTTAACATCGTTCCTTACCTATTTTATCCCAAGCACGCCATTTGCTATTGTATGAAACTGCGGCGTTGCTAATACCCACCTATAGTTCAAACGCTCTGGCTAGTGCTATGGCTGTCTTGTTCCTTTGTGCTGCCAATGTCACCTCATGCCCCGCACGTTTCAAGCCAATGCCCAAAGCGCAGTATGGTTACACATCGCCCACCGAACCTACTGTCAGGATCGTAATCTTTAGTTTTCGGCTTGGTAGGGTGGGTGAACTCTGGCTCAATTGATCTTCCTGGGCTTTGCTTTGGTTCTACTGATGAATTGTACTCAATTAGGAGTGGCTGGTGCGTTCTTCCCCGCCAGGGGTTGGCGTAGCCATCGCTTTTATTCTGTCTGGGTAACCTTTTGCTGATATTGTTGGTACTCCTTATCTTTATGTTGCCAGTATTTATCTACAGTTTCTTTGGCAACCACAGCACTTTCATATTCATCTCCTCCTTGGTTTATTAATCGCTGTTTGGTTTGCTTGCGTAAATCAGAAACAATTTTTCCATTTATCTTCCGTGTCTTTGACCAATCTAAAACCCGTTGTGGATAAGAACTATGAAGAATGTATTTTTCAGTAAGAATGTCTGGTAAGGTGTATCCCTTTAGTTCCGATATCCAATGATAAATAAAACTTCCATCTGGGTCTTTTTCTGCAATATTTTTGTTGGGGTTATATATTCTAAAAGTATCGCTTAATGGATTGGTTACACCTGCTTGCATTTGCCATTGCCAATTATCAATCGCTAAATCACCGTCTACTAAATAATTCATATAATGTTTAGCGGGAGCATCCAGTTTTGGAAGATTTACCATTTCTGAGAAAATGTAGAAGGAAAT
>NZ_JCACKA010000066.1:1132-123659 GCF_059505145.1 Mojavia sp. | reverse complement strand
CTTTGAACTCCGTGAACGAGGCTTTGAACTCCGTGAACGAGGCTTTGAACTCCGTGAACGAGGCTTTGAACTCCGTTAACACTGCGATCGCTTCTAAAATATAAGAATGCTGACAACTTCAAATCAACTATTACGAATTTCCCAAGGACAACTTAACTTATTAGAACGTTGTCCTCGTCAGTTTCAACATACTTACTTAGAAAGCCTCAATTCTCCCGCAGATCCAGAACAGGAAGAACGACAAACTTTAGGTAGTCGCTTTCACTTGCTGATGCAACAGCGCGAAATGGGTTTACCAATTCATAGCTTTTTGCAAGCGGATACCCAACTACAAAGCTGGATGACAGCTTTTGCCAATGCTGCACCAGAAATTTTAACACCTGCTGCCAATAGCCAAACTTTCCGGGAAAGCGAACACTACCGCACCCTACAAGTTCAAGATTATTTACTCACTGTTATTTATGATTTATTAATTGCAGATAATCAAAAAGCACAAATTCTAGACTGGAAAACTTATCCTAAACCACCAGACAAACGCAAATTAGAACGGAACTGGCAAACACGTCTTTATATGTATGTTTTGGCAGAAACTAGCGATTATTTGCCAGAAAATATTTCTATGACTTATTGGTTTGTTCAGTCTGAAGGCAAACCGCAGAACATTAAATTTAGTTACAGTAATGCCCAGCATCAGAAAACAGCAAAAGAACTTAATGATTTGTTAAGCGATTTAACTTATTGGCTGGAACGTTACCAAAAACAAGAGCAATTTCCCCAATTACCAGTAGGAAATAAAGCCTGCAATTTTTGTCAATTTGCCACTCGCTGCCAACGTACACAAAATGATGCGGAAGCAATAGCTAGCAATACACTGCCAAATATCAACAATATTCAAGAAGTTTCACTTTAATAATTGTAGGGTAGACATTAAGCACTATTTCCGGGTTTTGGTAGACAATGCTTACCCTACGTTCTCCATTCCTGGCAAAATGGATATCACTAAACTTTAAAAAATATCTATATTTAAGTAATCACAATTTTAAGCAGTATGACAAACGTTGATGACATGGGGACAGTTTATGTCCGTGAATTAGGAATTGACGACATAGCCCCCGTCTACCACTTGGGAGAAGGACTATTTACGAGTGATTTATATCCTTATTTATATAGAACTTGGGATGAATGGGAAGTAATAGGACTTTACAATACAGATCCAGAATATTGCTTAGTAGCTGAAATAGATGAGGAACTAGCAGGATTCATTTTAGGAACCATCATCACCAAAGCATCTTGGACTTATGGATATATTCTCTGGCTGGGAGTGAATCCTATGTTTCAGCGTCGGGGAGTAGCAGATAAATTAGTTGATAAAATTGTCGCCCGGATGATCGAAGATGGGGCGCGGTTCATGCTGGTAGACACCGATCCTACCAACGTTCCCGCAGTGAAGTTTTTCAACCGCAAAGGTTTTGGAAATATCCGTCAGCATATTTTTCTGTCGATGAATTTAAGCAAGCATGAACACTACGGCAGACTGATTGATTATGAACATCAAAAAGCTGAAAGAGCAGGTTATCGGCGAGCTGCTCCGCAACGCGTACCACGAACCCGCCCAGCTATTCGTGCCCGTAAGACTGATGGATTTGCTAGCGATGCAGTACTCAATCCTTTAGTTAATGAAATTACAACAGAAGACCAAGCACCGATTTAATTGGGACTGGGTATTGGGCATTGGGGACTGGGGAGAAAGATTTTTATGCTCTCGTTGTAGGCTCTTGCCTATAAGGTTCTATTTTAGATTTAGAAATTTTTGGAATTTTTAATTTTAAATTTTCAAATGCAGTGGATTCTAGCGGCAACTGAACAAGCACCAGAGTGGTTTATTCAAAGTGTGAAAAAGTATACACCTGCATCAGGTGGAGTTTTTGCAGCGCAATTATTGTGGCAACGGGGAATACAAGATAGCTCACAATTAGAAGCATTCGTCAACTATAAAGCTTATCAACCAGCCAGCCCCTTTGAGTTTGGTCAAGAAATGCATCTAGCAGTGGAACGATTGCAACAAGCACGCAATGCTGGTGAGAAAATTGCCATTTGGGGAGACTTTGACGCTGACGGTATAACCTCTACATCTGTGCTATGGGATGGTTTGGGGCAATTTTTTGTGCAAAATGCTCAGTTAATTTACTACATTCCTAATCGTCTCACGGAATCTCACGGACTCAATCTTTCAGGAATTGATAACTTAAAAAAACAAGGTTGTACATTAATTGTCACTTGCGACACTGGCAGCACAAATATAGATGAAATTATTTATGCCAAACAGTTAGGTATTGATGTCATAGTTACAGACCATCACACATTACCCGCAGAACGTCCACCAGTAACAGCGATTATCAACCCCCGTAATTTGCCCAATGAACATCCGCTGTTTAATTTGTCTGGGGTGGCGGTAGCTTACAAGTTGGTAGAAGCCTTGTATTTAACCTTGCCTGATGTGCCTCAAAATCCATTGGCAGATTTGTTGGATTTAGTAGCAGTAGGTTTAATTGCCGACTTGGTAGAGCTAAGTGGAGATTGCCGATATTTGGCGCAATTGGGAATTCAAAGACTACAGGAAGATTTTAAACAACCACCAACAGCTAGGCGACGTCCGGGGGTGGGGAGATTATTAGAATTGTGCCAAAAAAGTGGCGATCGCCCCACAGATATTTCCTTTGGTTTGGGGCCGCGCATCAATGCAGTTAGCCGCATTCAAGGTGATGCTAGCTTTTGTGTAGAACTACTCACCAGCCGGGATGTGAAACGTTGTAATGAACTCGCAGAAGATACAGAACTAGCTAACGCCCGCCGTAAGTCTTTGCAGAAAGATGTACAAACTCAAGTTGCACAAAAACTTACCCAATTAGATTTATCTACCACCAGTGCGATCGTTCTGGAAGATTCCCAATGGCCCGTAGGCGTTTTAGGCTTAGTCGCCGGACAAGTAGCACAAGAAACAGGCCGCCCCACGATTTTATTGAGTACAGAAGTAGCAGGGGAGCAGGGGAGCAGGGGAGCAGGGGGAGAAATTATTACTCAGGACTCAACACTCAACACTCAACACTCAGCACTCAGCACTCAGAACTCAGCACTCTCATTAGCCCGTGGTTCTGCCCGTTCGGTGAATTCGGTCGATTTATATCAATTAGTTAAAGACCAAGCACATCTATTGCATCGCTTTGGGGGACATCCCTTTGCGGCGGGTTTGAGTCTGGCGGTGGAAAATATTCCCTTATTTACAGAAGCAATTAATCAAAGGTTACGGCAATCTTTAGGTGGTAAAAATCTAACGCCTACAGTGCAAGCAGACATAGCGGTCACAGTAGGTGATTTAGGGAAAGAATTATTTTTAGAACTAAAAGTATTAGAACCTTGTGGAATGGGTAATCCTGTTCCAAAACTGTTGATTCAAAACTGCTGGTTTGAAAATGCTTGGCATCGCAATCAACAAGATTCCCAAGGGAAAAAAGTACAGTACATCAAAACCGAGTTTGATATCCGGGATGATTCCAGCAGAAATGCTTTTCCGGGTATTTGGTGGGGACACTACAAAGATGAATTACCCATAGGTAGATGTGATTGCATAGCCGAACTGGACTATAACACCTTTAAAAAACGCTATGAAATCAGATTAATTGCCGTCCGTCCCAGCGCTAACTCAGTACTCAGCACTCAAAACTCAGCACTCATCTTAGACTGGCGCAATCAAGAACACTCAGAAATCACAACTCACAACTCCGCACTGATCCTCGAAGAATGCCCAACTAGTTGGGATGATTTACGTGCTTGGTGGAAACGCTCAGTTTACAATAACCAAAAACTTGTGATCGCCTGGTCTAAACCCAATCATCAACCACCCGCCCAAATTTGGCTTACCCTTGTCGGAATTGCCAAATACCTCAGCCGCACCAATCAACTAGTTACTCGCGTCCAACTGTTAGAGAAACTGGGCATCGGCGACCAAACCTTACTTTTAGGAATCAGAGCTTTAAAATATTTAGGATTCACACTTCAACGCCAAGACAATTATTTGAGAATTAGTCAAGAATCTAAAAATGCCTCGGAAACTCAAGCTGATGCGGCTGCTACTAAATTTTTAGCTGCTGTGCGCGAAGAACAATTTCAGCGGGAGTATTTTGCAGAAGTACCTCTATCTACTATTGTGGCGATGGTTAATACTCAGTAGTCTGTTTGATGTACGTGAGCGGGCGATCGGATTTAATAATAACTTCCTATTTAATCAACCATAATTTTGGTTAAATCATCCTCGTTATCTGGGAATCCTGGAAGAAAGGAGAATTTACCTGGAGGATACCGGCTGGTGCGAGACCACGCATTTAGCTATCAAAATTATGTATAGAAAAATGCCGCTACGAGTCATTTTTATTGTATCTACACTACTCCAGGTAATTACGGCTGTAGGGCTGACCGGATATTTTTCCTTCCGCAATGGGCAACGTGCAGTGAACGAGGTCGCCACCCAACTCCGGGATGAGGTAACCGCACGGGTCAACGAGAGGCTACTGCTTTATGTGGAAACACCCCATCTGATCAATCGGCTGAATGCAAATTCGATTGAGTTAGGACAGTTAGATACTCAAAATACCCAGTATAAACAGAAGTATTTCTGGCAGCAGATCCGTACCTTTCCAGTGATCACCTACAACTTTTACGGTAGCGTTACAGGAGAATATTTAGGAGCAAGACGCTTACCGAATGGTGATTTGCAGGTAATTCAACGCAATCAGTCTACAGGATACAACCAGTACTTTGCGACCAATGCACAGGGCGATCGCGCACGTCTAATCGAAGCTTTGCCGGATTTCGATGCACGCCAACGTCCCTGGTACAAGCAGGCAGTTCAGGCAGGTCAACCTACATGGAGCCAAATCTATCGGGACTTCAGTACAGGGGGACTAGCAATTACAGCAGCCCAACCTGTGTATGACAAGCAAGGAAAACTCAAGGGTGTCCTTGGTAGCGATTTTATTTTTTCCCAGGTGAATGCATTTCTGCAAAGCTTAAAGATTGGCACCTCTGGTCAGACGTTCATTATGGAACGTTCTGGTATGCTGGTTGCCACATCTACGCCCGATGCAACCTACCAAATTACCAGTAACCAGCCGCAACGGATTAAAGCTTTTGAGAGTAAAAATTATCTAATCCAGCAGAGTGCTAAACATTTACAACAAAAGTTTGGCAATTTTACACAAATTCAAAATAGCCAACTACTAGACTTTGATATCCAAGGAAATCGGCAATTTCTTCAAGTTACGCCGTTACAGGATGGTAGGGGGTTGGATTGGTTAATTGTGGTTGTTATGCCGGAAGCGGATTTCATGGAACGCATCCAGGCAAATACCCGGATCACGACGCTGCTGTGCCTGCTGTCGCTGATTATTGCAATGGTGGTGGGACTGCAAACATCCCTCTGGATTGTCAAGCCGATTCAGCGTTTGAATACCGCCGCCAAGGATCTGGCAGATGGAAGCTGGGAGCAAGAACTGCCAATTGAACGGTCTGATGAGATTGGGGAACTGGCTGAGTCTTTCACCTGCATGGCAAAACAGTTAAAGGAATTGTTTGAAACTCTAGAAGAAAAGGTGCGCGATCGCACTCAGGCACTTGCCAAAATTAACGGGGAACTGAAAAATAAAAATGCGCTGATTCGGCAAATCTTTGGGCGTTACCTTAGTGATGAGATTGTCAGCAATCTGCTAGAAAATCCCCTTGGGCTAGAGTTAGGCGGGACGCGACGTAAAATCACCATCTTAATCTCGGATCTGCGCGGCTTCACAGCTACAGCCGAACGGCTGTCACCAGAGCAAGTGATCACCATCCTCAACTTTTACCTGGAATATATGGCGGATGTGATTACCCGCTACGAAGGTACAATCGATGAGTTCATGGGAGATGGCATTCTGACATTATTTGGTGCGCCTACCGTGAGAGCAAACGACACAGAACGGGCAGTTGCGTGTGCGATCGCTATGCAACAAGCAATGATTCCCGTCAACCAGCAGATGCAAGAATGGGGCTTTCCGCTCCTGGAAATGGGCATTGGCATTCATACAGGTGAGGTTGTAGTCGGCAACATCGGGTCAGAAAAACGTACAAAGTATGGTGTCGTCGGTAGCCACATTAACCTTGCCTACCGCATTGAAGCGTGCAGTGTGGGTGGACAAATTATCATCTCCGAAGATGTGTTGTCTGAGGTGCGAGACATTGTGCAGGTGGATACACACCAAAAGGTGCAGATGAAAGGAGTAAAAGACCCCATTAACCTTTATGAAATCAGCGGCATTGGTGGAGAGCATAACCTGTTTCTCTCTAAGTCGGAAGAACAATTCCTAGATTTGCCAGAAGCTATTTCGCTCCAGTACGTTACCTTGGAAAGCAAACACGTAGGCGATCGCTGGTATCAAGCAGAGATTATCAAGCTCTCCCGCCAGGAAGCCCTGATTCAGCACAAAAACCTTGAAGAAGAATTGCCACTTCCCCTAACGAATTTAAAACTCATCCTGCTGAATAAAAATCTGCCCCAAGAAGTCGGTGAAGATTTTTATGCCAAAGTCTTGGAAAAACCTACACTAGAAGGCAGCTTCTACATCCGCTTTACATCCCTTCCTCCATCTGTGCGGGCGATGCTCGATCATCTCTATCAAACTATTTCTCTGGAGTTAGAAGAGCAAATTCCATTCGCCCGGACTTCAGTAAGCAGCACTAAGTAGTAGTGCAAAATTAAATATACATTTGTCATTGCGTCTACGCTACATTTCATTTCGCTCGCAATGACATAAATGATTTTGCGTAACCACTTATGATCAAAGTACGAGATAAACGCTAATCAGATCATGCTACAGTACGATCCGCTAGACTGCTTACCCTCCGCCGAGGATTTGCCGGACTCTGACGATACCCCTGTGGATAATCAGCTGCAACATTTAATTCCTGGTTTACTGGAAGCCATACTAGCTATGGCATGGTCAGACCGTATGGACTGGTTCTTTGGTGTTGATATGGGGATTTATTACGATCCCGATCAGTCAGCGATCGTACCAGATGGGTTTTTGAGTCTGGGAGTTGAACGTATTTTTGATGAGAATCTGCGTTTAAGTTACCTACTTTGGGAAGAACAACGCGTACCAACTATGGTGCTAGAAGTGGTTTCTCAAACACGGCGTGGGGAATACAGCACCAAGAAAGAGTTTTATGCCCAGTTAGAAGTTTTATATTATGTCGTTTATAATCCCCAACGGCGAAGAAAACAGACTTTAGAAGTGTATCGCCTGGTAAATGGGAAGTATCAATTGCAGCGAGTAAATCCCGTTTGGCTACCGGAAATTGGGTTAGGGATTGGCTGTGAACAGGGAACATATCAAGGCATTACACGCGAGTGGCTTTACTGGTATACTGAGCAAGGTCAGCGTTTATTAACACCAGAAGAACGAGTTAAACAAGCAGAACAACGCGCTCAAATGCTGGCAGAACGTCTCAGATCGCTTGGCGTAGATCCAGATTCTTTGGTTTAGAATGCGCTTCTGGCTGAATTGTGGCAGATGCAAGCTACGATCACCAAGGTACGAGTCTAAAAAACTGGTGAACGAGCATCAAAGCCTCATTAACGGAGCTAAAAAACTCATTAATCAGTATTAAAGACTCGTGGATGAGTCAGCTTAACGCAAAAAGGCATTTACTGCTTAGGAAGATGCATAAACTAAGGTTATAGTGGTACAGATTAGCCAAACGCCAAAGATAACGCACAAACCACAAGCTATTTTTTGTATCAATCGCCACAGTTACCCAGCTTTTCTCTTAACTGAAACTGTTGTTTTCAAGTAACCTTTACGTTTCATGACATAAGTAAGAAAAGCATAGTTTGTCGATATCTTAAGTATCTGCAAGTCAATAAGCAAAGTGCTATCTTATAAAAATAATCGAGAGTATATAGTTGACACATATAAAACTGTCACATACTCTAGATGATTGTCCGGAGAAAGCTAGCAAACAGAGAAATGATTGTCATAAAGTAAAGCAATATTTTTAGCTTCATTTCAATAAGAAATGATGAAGGAAGTATAGCTAAACTTAAGTATAAAACTTAAAATTTTTTGGAAAATCTGATTGCTAAACTGTCAACAACACAATTATTCCAGCTGATATACATGAACCAATCTGCGAAACGTTACTCGCCGCTCCAAGTAGCCTTGATTGGTGGAGCGATCGCCACGAGCGCCACTGTATCTTTATTTGGCCCGGCTTGGACTCGCTGCGTTCGGGCTGCCCTACAAGATAGCCCCAAAGCAGTAGTTGACGAAGTCTGGCAACTGGTGAATCGTGAATATGTTGATGGCAAATTTAATCAACAAGATTGGCAAGCAACTAGACAAAGTTTGTTAAGTAAAAACTATACAACTCATGAAGAAGCTTACGTTGCCATTCGTGAAGCTTTACAACAGTTGGGAGATCCTTACACTCGGTTTATGGACCCCAAACAGTATGAGGCGCTGACCAGCCAAACATCAGGGGAAGTCTCTGGGATTGGCATTCGCATGGAATTAAATGATAAAACCAAGCGGCTCACTGTTGTAGAAGCTATAGAAAATTCCCCAGCGCTGAAAGCTGGTATTAAAGCAGGCGATGAAATTTTAGCAATTAATGGCAAACCCACTCAGCAGATGAAAGTGGATGATGCCTCCAAGCTAATTCGTGGTAAAGCTGGTACTCCTCTGACATTGCGCCTGGGGCGGTCAGGGAAGAATGCTTTTGATTTGAAGCTAACCAGGGCAACTATTGAAGTACCAACTGTACGTTATACCCTCAAGCAAGAAGGTAATCGGCGTGTTGGCTATATCCGGTTGCGAGAATTTAGTTCTCATGCAGCAGAACAAATGCGACGAGCCATCCGCGATTTAAACGGTAAGCAAGTAAATGCTTATGTATTGGATTTGCGAGGCAATCCTGGTGGTTTGTTGCAGTCGAGCATTGAAATTGCGCGGATGTGGCTGGATAATGGCGGAATTGTCCGTACAGTAGATCGGTTAGGAGGAGCGGAAGATACTAAAGCTAATCGCACTGCCCTGACTCAGCTTCCCTTAGCAGTACTGGTGGATGGTAATTCAGCTAGTGCTAGCGAAATTCTCACAGGGGCACTCAAAGATAATAAGCGAGCAGTAGTTGTTGGCAGTCAAACCTTTGGAAAAGCGTTAGTACAGTCAGTTCATCAACTCGCTGATGGTTCGGGCTTGGCAGTCACCATTGCCCACTATTACACTCCCCAGGGAACGGATATTAACCACAAAGGCATCACACCAGATATCAAGTTAGACTTAACAGAAGCACAAGAGCGTCAACTAGCGTCTAATCCAGATTTAGTTGGCACTCCAAACGATCCACAATATGCGCGAGCAATTACAGCGCTATCTAGTAATAACTTCGCTCAACCTCCGGCAAATCAACCCACTGGATCAATGAGTGTCCGCGCTAGCGACTTGAAATTTTAGATTTACGTATTCAATTATTTCCCAAGCCGGATTTTTTGAGTCATACCAAGTGCGTGTTCTAATCAGTTTTAAGATTTTGGATTGGGAATACTAGTAAGTAATCCCAATCCAAAATTTTAATTTATGAATCATCAATTAGTTGATGCAACCACCGCCAACAGCTTTATGCCAAGGGTGTCGGTGGTTGTTCCTATTTATAATGGTGAGGCAGATTTACCAGATTTAATTTCTTGTTTGCTGTCTCAAACTTACCCTAAAGAACGGGTAGAGTATTTGCTGGTAGATAATAACAGTAGCGATCGCACTCTCACATCCCTAAAAGCATCTGCTGAACTTTGCCCGATTACAATTCACCCTTTGAGTGAAAACCAAATTCAAAGCTCCTACGCAGCTCGTAACACTGGCATTCGAGCTGCAACCGGGGAAATTGTAGCTTTTACCGATGCTGATTGCCGTCCTCAACCGCAGTGGCTAGAATCATTAATTAAACCTTTCATCAAACCAGATGTAGTAATTGTTGTAGGTGAAATTAAGGCTCTACCAGGTAAAACTCTGCTAGAACAACATGCAGACCGTCAAGAAACCTTATCACAAAAGCACACCCTTGCCCATCCTTTCTGTGCTTACGGTCAAACCGCTAATTTAGCAGTTCAACGCATCGCCTTAGAAAAAGTTGGTTTATTTCGTCCTTATCTTACTACTGGTGGAGATGCAGACATTTGTTGGCGGATTCTGGGGGCAAACATCGGGCATTTGGAATTTGCCCCAGATGCTGTAGTCCAGCACCGTCACCGTACCACACTCAAAGAATTGAAAAGCCAATGGCGGCGCTATGGGCGCTCAAATCGCTATCTGCACGAACTGTATGGCGTGGAGTTAATGCCAGGGCTTAAACGCCAGGAATATTACTATCGCTTGGTACGCTGGTTATTGAAGGAAGTGCCTAAATATAGCGTCAAGGCGATCGCGGGTCAAGCCAGCCTTGTAGACTTTTTAAGTACTCCTATTGCATTATTTACTGCGAAAGCGCGTTACTCTGGGCAAAGCGAAGCCAAGCTGCCAGAAAAAGCCCAGATTATTGATTGGCTATAGAAATTAGCTCAGATGAATTTCAATTTTGAATTCTCCACAAAAGTTGACCTGTCTGTATATTGTTCAATGCCTACCAAGTTTCGCTAAATTGGAAAAAGGTAAACTTAAGGAAATTTCAAATGTCAGCACAACTGTTACTGGTAGATGACGAACCGGGATTGCGGGAAGCCGTCAAAGATTATTTACAAGAAAGCGGTTTCAGCGTTCAAGTCGCCAGTAACGCCCGTGAGGGTTGGGATTTGATGCAGCAGAACACGCCTGACTTAGTGATTTCTGACATCATGATGCCCCAGGTAGACGGCTATCAATTCCTCAAGCAACTGCGAGATGATCCTCGGTTCCAAACGCTGCCAGTAGTATTTTTAACTGCTAAGGGCATGACAGGCGATCGCATTCAAGGCTATCAAGCTGGTGTTGATGCTTATTTACCCAAACCTTTCGACCCAGATGAGTTAATTGCCATAGTAGAAAACTTACTTGCCCGTCGCACAGCTAAACTTCAAACTACAGGTGAAGACGGTGAAACTCCTGATATTGCTGAACTAGCCCATCAAATTGCCCAAATAAAGGCTTTGTTAACTCAAAGAAATGCGATCTCACAATCACCAGCACCATTTAAAATCGACCTGACCCCTAGAGAACAAAGTGTTTTAAACTTGGTCGCTGAAGGGTTAATGAACAAAGAAATTGCCCGTCGCTTAGAGACCAGCGTCCGCAATGTCGAAAAGTACGTTAGCCGTTTGTTTAGTAAAACCGGTACTAATAGCCGTACAGAGTTAGTTCGTTTTGCTTTAGAACACGGTCTTGCTAAATAGACAGCTTGTCTTGAAAAGAGGGGCTGGGGACTGGAGAATAAGGAGGAACAATTTTCATGCCCTCATTGTGGGCATTTACTCGTGGGTTTTAGCTTGAAAAATTGCTAAGTAATTAAGTCAACAGTCATTAGTGCTAATGACCAAGGGCTAATGACTCGAAATCCCACGGCTTTTTATGAAAACGAGCATAGCGATGTTTTCGTAGCTGTGGGATGAGAATTGATTTTAGTTGGACTAATTAACAGTTCAGTATTAAGCCTTCAGCCCTTTGTCAAGTAGTTAAATTTATCGACTAATCTTCTAAAAAATTAATCCTACCCTAATGGGTTTGTGAAAATTATCTCATATGCCATGTGTAAGGGTGGAATGAAACTTCAAGCTTGCAAAATCCTAATATTAAACAGCTGCAATCGCTCACGAAGCAACCCATAAATTTAGAAATCTCTGAAATGTTCAGAGTATTTAACGTAAATGATTGCTAACTAGTACTTTACCAACTTGAAGTAACACCCTGATCAAAGGTATTTGCCAAAAATAAAATCCTTGAAAAACTGTAACCTGCCTTAGTAGGAAGGCGTAACTGCATTAGTAGGCACCCAAATATTTCCGTAGTGCAAAGGGTGAGGGCTACTGTGACGCTTTCTTGGGCTTTTCGGAGAGTAAGGTAAACTCCTAGCCTTGAGGTTAAGTTACACAAGCCAACTCAAGGTTAGAGCAAATAGGTAAACTTAAAACAAATTCACCATTTGATATCTAAGCCACGACTTGTCACTACTCAAATTATACAGATATTTATTGACTATTATCGGCGAAATTTCGTAAGCGCATGAGTTGGCGTCGCATTTGCGGTGAAGCTTTAAATTCAGAAACTTCCTGGGCTTTAACAGACGCTTGCAGTGTCTCTAGAAAATCATCAGAGCCTTCAGTTAAAGCATCTAAAAGCACTTGCAATAGTTGCTCGCGATCGCCTAATAGACTCTTTTCCTCAATCAACCGGAATTTGAGATGTATTTCACACTCATAAACACCTACTTCAATATTATTTATCTGACGTGGTAAGGCTTTGGAGTTCATAAATTTTGCGGATTCCTTTACTTGGTGGTCATGAGGTTGAGGAGCTAAATACCCAACAAAAATTCTTTAATTTTTTTTTGAATCCAAAGTGGTTGAACTCAGAATCATTCTTCATCCATCACATTTGTCTTCTATTCCACTCTCCTGTGTTCTTTTCGAGCCAGACTTTGACTGCGTAGGCTGTATTTTCCCTGCGCCAAAGGTGGTTCAGGTAAGCCATAACTATTATTCAGTTTTTAAGATT
The DNA here is from genome assembly GCF_059505145.1 of Mojavia sp. Classification (NCBI taxonomy): domain Bacteria; kingdom Bacillati; phylum Cyanobacteriota; class Cyanophyceae; order Nostocales; family Nostocaceae; genus Mojavia; species Mojavia sp. Next base: position 110,889 of record NZ_JCACKA010000066.1, on the reverse strand, counting down.
CTATACAATAAAGTTTCTGTAAGAAGTTGTTCGAGCTTTTTAAAGGTTTTTACATCAACTTTATCTAAACGTCAATAACAGTTTGGAATTTTACTGAAATTTTCGTGTTTACACTTACGTAAAAACACTAAAGTTTTTCTCTTTTATGAAAGCTAGAGGTAGTTGTGCCATAACTACGTAAATTTACTAGATGTTCATTTTTTTCATCATAAAATTCAGGAGACATCAATCAGCAAAGTCATTAAAGATTTATTTTTGTTCTGAATGAAAATTATAGACACTGATTACTTTATTACAGCCGAGTCTGCTATTCTAGTGCTTTCTAGATTTTGTCAAGTAAAAAGAGCCTAGCAGTAGTGATTAGACATGGTTAACTGACCGCCATAGTAAACTCGTGGTTCCTCTAGAAATCAAAACAGCTTACCTGTAAATTGTCGCAAAGGCAACTCCGGCTAAAGTTTGCTAAAGTTTGACGCTCAACAAACGTTAATTCGATGGATTTGTGACCCCTCCTCTAATTTCTCAACACCAGTTCGTTCAAATCGGGACAACCCGTCAACACACTAGGCTTTACAATACACTGGCTCCCCGTGTCAAGGAGAGCCTGAAAAAAGCTATGATCTTGCTGCTTCTCTTAGGACTAATGCAGTGAAACGAAAAATTAAGAATTTGAAGAGAGTGTAGTGCAGATAGTATTTTGGCTAATGCTTGCACCATAGGCATGATTCCTTTTTATTAAGGTCATTCAAGCTCAGGTATAGCGTCTACAATGATTTCAGTGTAATCAACCCAAATCTTACACCCTTTTATGGACAACCCGATGCTGCTTAAGTCCACAACCCGGCATATCCGCATTTTTGCAGCGGAAATTGACCGAGATGGCGAACTGGTTCCCAGTAATCAGGTTTTATCGTTAGATGTTGACCCAGACAATGAATTTAACTGGAATGAAGATGCGCTGCAAAAGATTTATCGTAAGTTTGATGAACTGGTAGAAGCATCTAGTGGCCAGGATTTAACAGACTACAACTTACGCCGCATTGGATCAGATTTGGAGCATTATTTGCGATCGCTCCTACAAAAAGGCGAAATCAGCTACAATCTCCTAAGCCGTGTCACCAACTACAGCATGGGAATCCCCCAAGTAGCAACTGATGAGAAACAGTAAAGTCAAGAGCTACAACTAAAAGTTTTGTAATTCTTGGCTTTTTAGGGGCAGGCTGTACCATGCCCCTAAGACTTGTCTGCTGCGGCTTTAAGTAATAGTACTAGATGTGAACAATAAGCTAAGTTTTGGTAGTTTAAGTTTTAGTAGTTAATCTACCACTTGCGATTTCGGTGAACGAAATAATCCTCAGCTATCTATGCTGAATTACAGTACGTATAGGTCAATACCCTGAAGTTGCTGATAAGAATTTTTTAGGTAGAAGCTTTCTGACACAGTTAATATTTAGTACAGCTGTAACAGCTAGTATTGCTAGATTTAAATTATTCAATGGATTGTTAACCAATTTTTTGTGCTAAAAGCCAAGCTAGCAGAGTTAGTATAGATTCGCACTAATTAATATGATAGCTACCGCTTTAGTGCTTGGTCATCCTCTCAAAATATATCTGTAAAACTTGAATATATTTATTTTTTATAAAATTTCGGATCTACAGCTATGCAGTATGTGATTAGTAACATATGTCCTCGTTGTGAAGAGATGTAGCTAGCCAAGAGATAATACAGTACATTCTAGACAATTCTCATAGATGCAAAATCACTGGTAGGTGTGCTAGAAATGCCAATTACCCAAAACATTAACTAACAATGGCATCATTAATCGGATAATGGTTTTTCTAAATTACGTTAAAAATTGGTGAACTATATTTGACAAAGTTGAGAGCCTCGTTTAGCTTATGTGTTCAGTTATCTTAATTCTTAATTAAAGTTATTAATGCCTCACAACTTATAAACTATAGAAATACTAGTATTATCTACCGCTTTGTGATCAGGTAATTTATCAAAAGTAAACAGTACAGTTATGCTGGCTGGAGTTAAGCTGTGGTGGCAGAGTTGAAGTTAGCTGCGCTGTTGATAGAGAGTCATATAAGGAATAGAAAGTATGATGAGGCTGTAGGATTGACTGAGGAGCGATTTCTTTGGATAAGTAGATAATTATTAGCGCCTGCTAGTATCAGCCAGCTAAAATCATTGATCCAAAGTTGGATATGTCGGGTTAAAGAAACATGAGCGATCCAGATTGCCTCTGCTAATGCTGTTGAAGAAATTGCCAATGCTGCTGAAGAAATTGCCAATTGCTGATCGGTGCGAAAACTATGGAAAATGATGTGGCAACGCTCTACTGCCCAAATGAGATGTGTCAAGCTCTCAACCCCTTAACACATAAATTTTGCTTGCGATGCTCCACACCTCTACCCAAGCATTACCTCTGGGCTGAGGGAGATGGCCTGAGTGTTGCCACTCCCGGAGAAATCTTGGACGAGCGCTATTTAGTGATCAATAAATCTGTTGTTTTAGATACTAAGCCTGGGTTAGTTCCGCAAACACCTGAATTAGATAATTCGTCGGCAATTAGAGCTTATCTAAGACTTATTCCTTACAGATTACACGTACCGCAGGTATATGGAGTAATACCTGTAACCGATGGTCGTTCTCGTAAAGACATATTACTTTTAGAAAAACCCCCAATACTGACCGATGGTACAGCGCTACAAGTGCAACTGTGTAGCGAGTTAATCAGTGCTTGGCGTGACGCTACATCAATGCGCCAACTCAATTGGCTATGGCAGTTAGCTCATCTTTGGCATCCATTTGCAAGTGAAGGTGTGGCCTCTAGCTTACTAGACCCATATTTGTTAAGGGTAGAAGGGTCGTTAGTACGCTTGTTAGAATTGCGTGTTGACTCCTCAACAACACCAGGCTTACCTCAATTAGGAGAATTTTGGCAGCAATTGCACAGAGAGGCAAAACCAGCTATAGCTGAACTTATCAACAAAATTAGTAATGCTTTAATTCAGCAACAGATCAATTCACCTGATCAATTAATTACAGTCTTAGATCAAGGACTAGCTCAATTAGGGCGATCGCAAAAGTCTACTATCAAAATTTTCACTAAAACTGACACTGGCCCCAGTCGCCAACGTAATGAAGATGCCTGTTACCCTCCCAGTGGTACCTTAGTAAGTAAACCTCCACAGGCGACCGCCCTAGCCATTGTCTGTGACGGCATCGGTGGGCACGAGGGAGGCAATGTAGCATCAAATTTAGCAATTGAAACGATTCAGCATCAGGTACATGAACTCACAAAAGTTCCGTATGACCACATAGACCCTTCACTGCTGCTAAATGACTTAGAATCAGCAGTGGCAGTTGTAAATGACAAAATTAGCCAACGCAATGACGGCGAAAATCGGCAGGGACGTCAACGCATGGGCACCACCTTGGTAATGGCATTACCAATTGCCCATGAAATGTACATTACCCACGTCGGTGATAGCCGTGCCTACTGGATTACGCGCCACGGTTGTTATCAAGTTACCCTTGATGATGATGTAGCTTCGCGTGAGGTACGGTTAGGCTATGCTGTCTACCGTGAAGCAATATTACAAGGTGGATCTGGCTCTCTCGTCCAGGCTTTAGGAATGAGTCCCAGTACTTCATTACATCCCACTGCCCAGAGGTTTATTCTGGATGAAGATGCTGTTTTCCTACTTACATCCGATGGTTTGAGCGACTTTGACCGCGTTGAGGACTATTGGGAAACAGAAGTCTTACCGATTTTGACAGGGGAAACCGATGTAGCACATGCTACTGAAAAATTAGTAGAAATTGCTAACACTAAAAATGGACATGATAATGTCACTATTGCCTTAGTACATTGTCAAGTTCGATACTCTGAACCAAACTCAAGCCTGGCAGCGGTCATACCAGACAGTTTCCTGGGTAAAGCTACTAATGCTCCGTCCAGAACAGTACAAGGAACACTCCTAGGTAACCCCAATCAGAAAACACAAGTAATCCCAGAAACTAAGCCTGCCAAAACTGCCCAACTACCACTAAATTTTATAGTTCCGTTAATATTAGTTTTAGCAGCCGGTTATTTGGGATACTTAGTAATGCAGATGCGATCGCCATCCGGTGAAACTCCAGTTGTGACTAGCCCAACCGCAACTCCGCAGCCAACTACCACAGAAGCAACTGCACCGCGAACTATTGACAACCTTGATTCTGGGTGGGTAATTCAAACCCAGGCCCCAATCCGCCTAAATAACCAAGAATTATTACCCTCTGGTAGCCTTTTACAAGTTATCGATAAAAAACCAAATCCTAAAGCGGGTTCTAGAGATTTTTTCGTGCAACTGCGCTTGTGCCCCCAAGATACACCAGCTCAGTCATCAGTGAATAAACCAGATAATTCTAACTCTTCGCAACAAGTAGAGAAATTAGCACCAATTCAATTCTCCCAATCTCAACTAAAAAAATATAAGGTCAATGTTTTATCAGCAAAACAGCCGAGTGCATGTGATGATGTCTCGCCATCGCTAGATAACCAGACACCTGTACCAAATCCACAAAGTGATACTAGTCCAACCAAATCGAATACTCCATAAATTGGTAAAAACCTGAAATAATACAGGTAATAACCAGCGAAAAAAACTTACAATACAATGTAGATATTTTTACATTGGAAAATTTTTATTTGAAATTATTTGTTATTTAATACCTTTTGATTTAATGAATCCATTGCCATGCCTGAACCTGGCGATCGCCCGTTTGATTAATACTAGCTCTGATAACTTCGCCATATGGGTGGTTAAGGCTCCCTATCCCAGTGGTTATGTTTTGCATGATTGTATATGGCCTGTGGAACTCTCTCAAGTTTGGCAAGAATGGCAGCAGATGTTTGCTGGTCATAGCCCCTTAAGTATTTACTCTCGCTCAACGCCTCTACAAACAAATCCATTACCAGTGAACTTGGTTTCATTGCCTTCGGGTCAGCCAGGAGGCTACAGTAGCCGCTTAATGCAATACTTGGGAATTCATTTATGGCGTTGGTTATTTAATGGGCAAATTCTCGGAAGTTTAGAACGAAGTCGTGGCATTGCTATGGGGCAGCATACACGTCTGCGCTTTCGACTGGAAATTCGTGACCCGGATCTCATCGCCCTACCTTGGGAAATTATGCAACGTGAGCCTGGCCAATCGGCGATGTCTCTATCTCAAGATTTACTATTTAGTCGCACTACCAGTGAAGTTGAATCATTGCCTTATTTGCGAACAGACCAAGCTTTAAATATTCTGCTGGTTTTAGGACAAGATGAAAATTTGCAACTGGAAAAAGAAGCGGCAATCTTAGAAAAAACTCTCGCCAATGCAGGGCCTTTAGGTAGCAATTCTCAGGGATATGCACCCTGCATGGTACATACACTTCTGCAACCAAGCCCACAAGAGTTGATTCAGGAGTTAGAAACTAAAGCATACAATGTCTTCTTTTACGCTGGTCACGGTCTGCCAGATCCAGATGGAGGATTACTGTTTTTGCGCCCAAGCATGACCCTCAATGGCATAGAACTGGCCCAAGTATTGACTCGTACTGGTGTAAAACTGGCGGTTTTCAATGCCTGCTGGGGCGCACAACCAGCTGCTATAAATAATCAAGCTATACCCTCTAGCAGTTTGGCAGAAGTGCTGATTCGTCATGGCGTACCTGCGGTTTTGGGAATGCGCGATGAGATTGCTGACGAAGAAAGCCACAGTTTTATTCAAGTCTTTACGGAAGCTTTGCGATCGCGCAAGCCAATTGATGAGGCTGTGGCAGAAGCTAGGCAAGAACTGTTAACAGTATATAAGTTCAATCAACCAGCATGGACTTTACCTGTCCTCTACCTACATCCAGATTTTAATGGCGAATTGATTAAAAGTTTTGATGAAGGAATTACAGAATTACCAGAAACTACTATTCCGAGTGTGGTAGCTTCATTTCCTACAGCCTCTTTGCGATCGCTATCAGCAGGTGGTAAAACCTGGGTATTACGTTCTGGAGTGACTCGGATTGGTCGCACAAAAGACAATGATATTGTCATCCCAGAACCCTCTGTTTCTAAACGCCATGCTGAAATCTTATGTCGGAATACTTTCACTGACACTGCTCCGGCAAGAACTTATTACTTACAAGATTTATCTACCTACGGGACAACCTGGATTTTCAGTTCTAATGGTTGGCAACAAATCCTCCGAGAGGAAGTACCTTTAACATCAGGAATGCAATTAAAGTTTGGTAGTTCTAGAGGTGAGATATGGCAGTTTATTATCGAAGGCTCTTAACTTAGGTATTGCATAATTGCAATTTCAGTCATGAGCAACAGCCTCACAAATTTATTCTCACCATAGGCAAAATTCACTTTTTTTTGCGGAAATGTGATTCTGACAGTTGTAGCTGTCAATACTGCTAAATAATTAGTCTGGAGGCGACAAATGACTCACCAAATCAACAATTCAGAGACTATCTCATCTTTACCATCTCAAGTAGAATTAGATTTTTTAGCAACTTTACTAGAAGCTGAGGATGCTAGTTACCCCTGGAATCCAGCTGATGAGAAATCAGAAGCTTATTTTTGCCAACTAGAACAGCAGTTTCTTATCGATGATGTGCTTGAGCAAGAACTTACGGCAAGATCGCAAGTTTTTTATAGCCAGTTAGATAATCTTTGGGAAAAAAAATCTACTGCTTCAGACTCTAAGACAAATATCAGCCAGATTGTCATGGCTTTGCAAGAAAGCTTACAAACATCTTTTGCTTCAGCTGTACCCCAAGGCTGGCTAAATGCGATCGCTCACAAAGCTGCTGAAATTTTTACTTCCCAACAATCAATTGGTGAGCAACTCGTTCACTGTGTTCAAGATGTACTGCCTACTTGGGGCGCAGAAGATTTATTGGTTTTAGCGCGTCCTTATGCCTATGCTATGCGTAGTGGCGAACCACAAAATGTGGTATGTGTAATGAGTAACTTGGGTAACCGCGAGTGGACATCTTTATCGGAAGTCGAGCAAGCAAAGGTTAGTTTAGCAATTTCTTACTACGCCCTCACCAGACTAAATAGCTTTCAGCCAGAATCCTAAATGCAGTTGTCTGTTATTCCTGAATGGGGCTATATTTCAGGTAACTATTAACTTTGCCCGCACTCGGCGCTTGTCTTGCGGGTCTGATGCGTTTTTGCTGGTTTTTTTCTAAGTACAGTTTCCCTAATATACTTCAGACTATAAGCGGATTGCCAAACTAGCACTATCTACCCAAAGACATAAAAAATGGTTGGAGTTCTAGACACTTAGTTCCTGGTGGAGAACTAACTTCAATTAATTAACAATTCAAAATTTTACGTATTTGGTAATCGCTAATTAGCTGCTTATTTAGGGCCGAGAAAGCGGGTAGCGAAATTCTGCGATCGCGTTGGTGATAAAGCACGTGCCTTAAGAATTGCCGCCATCAAAAATGCATACGACAACACGCCAACAACCACCAACAGTAAAGCATTGATAGATCCGGTAGCGTTCCACAAAGCATGGAGTGCAGCAGCGCTAATATAACCAATGGGGAGAATTTGCCAACTCAGGCGGGGCTTGAGGACAGCCAACCCGATAAAATACCCCAAATAACCGCTGTAAGCCATGTGTCCTGCTACAGAGCCTAAAATTCGCGGAATGAGCAATTGCAATCCCACCAATTGACCAGTCCCTACTCCTGACTGTTGGGCAACATTTTGTGTAATTACTGGCACATATTGTCCGAGAGTTTCTAACAGGGTAAAACCCACAGCAGAAGCTGTTCCTAAGAGAATCCCATCTAGAGGTTCCCAAACGCCTATGCGTTCTCGCCAAGGTGAGGGCAATTTAATAGCAATTAACAACACTGCCAATACAGGTAAAGCCTTTAGTAATTCTTCCATCAACCCAGCACCAAAAAACATTCGCACCAGCAATTCTGTAAAGGTGATCGAATCCTGATTTGAAGGCAAGTTACCAGGCAGAATGCCACGAAACACAAAGATAAATAAATCTAATAGGGGACTGAGCAAAATAAACGACGTACCCAATGCTACTGACATGAGTACCCACCAAGGCTTCGGTTTACCGCACAGTTGGTAAACAAAATAATAGGCAGCAAATGCTATGTAGCTCGCTACAATAACTTGATTAGCTTGCGGCTGACCTACCGTAGCAAACATTAGCACCACGAATACTACTGTCAGAATTCCCGGTACGAGGTAAGCTTTACGAGTTAAATCTTTGCCAGTAGAAATAATGGGAAACAGTTGAGTAAAGCTCACCGAATCAGGTTTTAATTGCCCTTGGGGGTAACCTGCTGATGGCAGTGGTGTGGCTGGCCTGGTCATGATCGTAACTGGGGAGACAAATTCGTGTTCAAACACAAATTGCGGTCCATCAGCACCCAAAGAAATGCGATCGCCTGCATGTAATTCTTGACAACCTTGTAGGCGGTGTCCATTTAAATAAGTGCCATTAGCACTATTCAAATCACAAATTAGCCAGCTAAATTTGCCATCTGGAGATGAAGAGAGGGGACGAATCACAGCATGACGACGGGATACCATCCGATACATCATGGCATCCAAGACAACTTGACAGCTGGGGTCGCGTCCAATTACCACCTCTTTACTAGGGAGCAGCGAGTAGCGGGATTCTGACCTATAAGGTGCTCCATTACCAGACACTAGCCGCAGAAATGCATTATGTCTTGCGTTTTTGCCTGTCATCGAGTTAGAGTGCGTGTTTAAACTAATTCTTAAAATACTTTGGCATTAGAACCTCAGCAAAGCCACATTACAGCAATCTCATTTAGCTTGTGAAAAAAGAGTATCTGATTTAACAGGATTTTGACTTGTAACTTGTTCATATACTAATTACGACTGCTGTAGCTGTGGCTTTGCTAAATACACTATAGCTTTACTCACTGCTCAGGCATTCAAAATTTGCTCAATGAAAATTTAAAATTGTCTTATCAAGTGTTAACAAGTATTATAACTACTGGAATTTTGTCCTCAAGCTTGTTTGAAACGTGTAGTAATTATCGATTATATAGATTAGGTATTACTGACATCCTAGTAGAAATTCTATGGTTGGTCATTTATTAGATATTTAGTAGTATTTACTATATTTAGCTAAATACAAAAAAATTATAATTTTTTGTAGCCATTTTATAGTATTTTTTGTAACTAAAAAATAACATTCAGTACTGGTAAATGCTTAATACACCGTTCGCCCAGGGGGGACAAGGAAAGCATCCTCGGTTTCAGTTAGTACTTGTGTAAATATTGCATTTACAGCAGATTAAACTCTCTTATTGCTTTGGGAAAGTTTTTATTTTCATGCCCAGAACGACTGAGTTTAATCAGGGCAAAACGCTGTAAAGGAGTTAAAGATGCCCACTGTTGAGGTGTAAGGGTGATATCTATTGCTTGAGCTTGCTCTTGAACACTAGTTGGGATATTTGTAGAGTCAATCCATGCAGGTTCAGGCTCAATAGGCAAATGTGTAGCTGGTACACCAGTGCGATTTAAAATTAACTGTTCGAGATCTTGCCGATAAGATTGAATTTCTGTTTCTGTAGTGCAAGGTAATTCAACTAAAGCCTGACGATCAGCTTGAGACATCTGATTCCAATCAGATAATTTTAGCTTGATACCACAGGTATCTAGTTTGTAGCGTACCTGCATCGGTATACAGCGAAGAGAATCAACAAAATCTGCTTCAAATTCAAAGAAAGTTACCATAATTTTATATTGCAACACTCATTTATATAGAAAATGACATACTAATTTTATGTGATCTGCACATTATCACTTCAAGCTTCCAGCCGATAACTACAGAACAAAAACTGCCACAGAAGGCTAATAATATGCATCTTCAATATTAATATGGTATTAATTATGTTTTCTAGAATTACTAAAACGGATGAGCAAATAACTAATTGACAGACCCAGAACGGCAACTCCCAATCCAATGATATCAATTCCTGTTACTTTTTCTAAGTCAAGAATAATAATTTTTCTCGACACAGCAATTAAAGAAGTAACAATAACTAACTCAACTTGAACAACGTGTTTTCGCAAGTAAGCAGTGATGTTCTCTAAAATTTCTAATGCAATTAAAATATTTAAAAATAAACCAAAAATTTTAAATAATGTAGTATTGAATCTCCCGTATGGTGTGGTAAATAACTCTTTCATCAGGAAAATCACTAAATCTCCGATCGCAGCCAAAATTACCAGCACCATCAATAGGGATAACACTTTCGAGACTAGCACTTCTATTTTTTCAATTGAGTGCATAAAGTTATCGTCTTTAGCAAGTTCTTTAATTCCCTTGACTAGCCTTCTCATGTGCTGCCCCCTCTTTTTAAATAGCAAGTAATTAGCAAAAATATAAAAGAAAACCCTCGTAGATAAATCTAGAGGATTAGCAAAAAACACAGTGCCGCGATTTGTGTTTTTTCATAGCTAAGGCTAACGGCAGGAAATTAACTTTTATTGGAGTTTTTGCTTTTTTGCTAGTAATAATTCAGTGAGAATTGATCGGTCATACTTATAAAATAAGGATACAGTTACCCGTGTTTTTACAAGATTAGAAAAAATAATAGCAACTATTGACTATTACCTATGAACTGAATTACCAATTACTTATTTAATGGTATATGTAGCAGCTTACCATTGCGAGGACTGAAGTTGATAATTTTTGTGTGGAACTTCCACAGAAATTGGCATTACCTGCACTGCACAAGCTTTTAATTCTGGTTGCAATGAATCGGGGCAAGATTCTGGATGGGTGAGAGCATTAGCTTCAGCATCATTTGCCCACAACGCCCCCCAATGCATAGGAACAAACACCGTACCAGGGGCGATCGCTTTTGTGACTTTTGCCGGGAACTTAGCTTTACCCCGACGCGATCGCACTTCGAGCCAGTGGTTATCTGTAATCCCTAAAAAAGCAGCATCACGAGGATGAATCTCAATAAACGGTTCGGGATGCATTTGTCGAATTTTATCAATTCGACCAGTACGAGTTTGGGTATGCCAGTGTCCGTAAAGTCGCCCATTGGTCAGCACAAAGGGATAATCCGGGTCTGGTGGTTCTGCCAGCCCTCGTGAGTGATACGCCCCAAACCGCGCACGACCATCAGGAGTATGAAAGCGTAAATCGGTGTAGAGGCGCTTACCATACTTAGGATATACGGAGAAGGGAAATGGCCCCGCGTCCTTTTCTGGATGAGGCCATTGCGTGGGGCCTTGTGCTTGTAATTGCTCATGACTAATACCCGTCATCTCGCAGGGACGGTGGCGAGTTAGTTGGACAAATTCAGCATAGACTTCAGCAGAGTTAGCAAAAGCAAATTCTTTGACAAAGCCTAATCTGCGCCCTACTTCGGCGAAAATTTCCCAATCTGGTTTCGCTTCTCTTGGTGGTTGGCGGAATGCTTGACACAGGGTAACTGTGCGTTCCGAATTGGTCATTACCCCAGTTTTCTCGCCCCACTGAGCAGCAGGTAGCAAGACGTGAGCATAAGCAGCGGTTTCTGTCGGGTAATAAGCATCTTGGTAGACAGTGAAGGGCGATCGCAACAACGCCTTCTTCGTCCGCTCTAAATCTGGCATACTGACAGCTGGGTTGGTAGCAGCAATCCACAGTAAACCCACTGCGCCATTTTCCAACCCAGTAATCATATCCCAAGCCGTCAGACCGGGATTGGGTGAAATCTGCCCCCGCTTCAGTCCCCAAAAATCTTCAACTTCTGCACGGTGCTGGGGATTTTTTACCAAGCGATAACCAGGTAATAAGTGCGCTAAACCTCCAGCTTCCCTCCCTCCCATAGCATTTGGCTGTCCTGTCAGCGAAAAAGGCCCCGCCCCAGGCTTACCAATCTGTCCGGTCATCAAGTGCAGGTTAATAATAGTTCTGACCTTAGCCGTACCTTCGCTTGATTGATTCACACCCATCGACCATAAAGACAGTACCCGCTGAGATTGCCCCCAGTAGCGAGCCGCTGTTTCTAAATCTGCAATACTTATCCCACATCGATAAGCTACTACATTCGGGGCATAGTGGCGAATAACTTCAGCATAAGCAGGAAAGTTGTTGGTACAGTCGTCAATGAATCCGACATCAATGTAGTTCCAGCGCATCAACAAGTGAGCAATACCGTTTAATAAGTCGATATCTGTACCAGGACGAATAGCTAAATGTAAATCAGCGGCTTCTGCGGTTGGTGTGCGCCGGGGATCAACCACAATCATTTTGACTTTACGATTTTTTTTGTGGTACTTCGCCAAGCGATTGAAAACAATCGGGTGACACTCAGCGGTATTCGTACCAATTAAAAATGCACAGTCGGTTAACTCTAAATCATCGTAGCAACAGGGAGGGCCATCTGCGCCAAAGCTTTGAATGTACCCAGCTACAGCGCTAGACATACATAAACGAGAATTGGCATCAAAATTATTGCTACCCAGACATCCTTTCATCAGTTTCTGGGCGATGTAATAATCCTCAGTTTGAAATTGACCAGAACCATACATACATATAGCTTCTGGCCCTTGGGTGAAGCGCACTGTTTGAATACGTTTGGTGATGATATCAAAAGCTTCATCCCAACTGGCGCGCCGGAACTCCTGATCTAAAGAGTCCCGCACCATTGGGTAATGTAGTCTGTTCTTATCCAAAGACTCAGCGATCGTCGCACCTTTGACACAAACCATACCCTGGCTTGATGGATGGGCTTTGTCTCCCCGCACCCGCCAAATTGGAGTTCCTTGACTATCACGATGAGTCGCTTTGCCGTGTTGGGCTGGGGGTGAAACTTCGAGTCCACATCCAACACCACAGTAAGGACATAAAGTTTTGGTAAATTCGCTCATGGCAGGTACACCGTATTCGCCAATTGTTTAAATGTTTAAGTAGCAGGTTGTAGATCAAAAGTTGCTGTAATTAATGATTTCAATTTTGCAAAATTATGAGTATTCTTTATGTGATTATTTTGTTCTTTATATATAAATAATAAACAAACACATTTTTATAAGCTACTGCTGATTTACTAAATACATAAGTATAAGATGAAGAATAAAATACTCTTCATCTTAGTTTTCGCTTATTCTTCTACTAATAAAGAAGATCGATTGACTTCTGTTTCTTGGGATTCAACTTCATCACCAGATGCAAATGAACCTTTTGGTTCTTTGAGGAAGAAACCACACATGAAAGCGCAAATTATAGCTGCTATACCCATTGTGCTAAAGAGTGTTGATGCATCAGTTAAGCTGAAAATTGTCAGATAAATTACGCCACCGAAATTACCGTAAGCTCCAACATTGCCGGCGATTTGCCCGGTAGCTTCTTTTTTAATTAGAGGTACAATACCGTAGGTTGCACCGCAGCCAGCTTGGGCAAAGTAAGCAGCAAACATAGTCGCTGCGATCGCTAAAGGAATTGGCCAGCTACTGTTAATAAAATGTATTATTAAATAGCCAATACCAATGCCAGCGCTGATAATTGTCATTGTCCACTTACGTGAGCCAAATTTATCCGAAATTAAGCCACCGCTGGGGCGAGAAACTAAGTTTAAAAAGGGATAAGTAGCGGCGATCATTCCTGCTACTACATGCTCTAAACCAAAGGTTTTTTCAAAGAAGGCAGGTAGCATAGAAACGGCTGCTAACTCACTACCAAAATTAGTTACGTAAGTGAATTCGAGTAAAGCAACTTGACCAAACTGATAACGCTGTGCAGGCGCGTAAGTTTTCTTGCCAATTAGTAATTCTTTGTTAACTTGATAAGCTTTGTAAGTTTGGTAAGCAAACAATCCTGCTAACAACACCCAAGCCAAATACATTTGGGTTTGATTAAGAAAGTGAATATTCTTCTGTTCTAAGCGCCAAGCCAACAAACCTAAGGCAAAAATCAAACCAAAATTTGAGAGAATCATTGCCCAAAAGCTTTTAACGCTAGTTACTTCCAAAGCGCCATTTTTCTTGGGTTTATTGTAGACTTTGCCAGCAGGTGTATCTTGGGCTGTATTGTAATAAATTACACCGTATATAGCAGCAATGATACCTGTAAGGGCGATCGCCAACCGCCAATTGGAAGCACCACCAGCCAAAAAGCTAGTAGCAACGGCAATCATTGGTAGGGCAAACTCTGCACCAAAAGCCCCAAAATTACCCCAACCGCCATAAATACCTTGGGCACTTCCCATCTCTTTTGGAGGGAACCATTCAGCTACCATGCGGATACCCACAACGAACCCAGAACCAACAATCCCCATCAGTAGGCGGCTGATCACTAGTTGGTTAAAGTCTTGCGAAAACGCCGTAGCTAAACAAGGAACGGCAGCGAACATTAACAGTATTGAGTATGTAATTCTGGGGCCAAAGCGATCCAGAAGCATACCGATAATTAGCCGTGCTGGAATTGTGAGGGCAAGGTTACAAATGCCCAAAGTTTTAATTTGCTCAGGTGCTAAATCTAGTTGCTTGCCAATAGTGGTCGCAAAGGGAGCAAAATTAAACCAACAGACAAAGGTGAGAAAAAAGGCAAACCAAGTCTGATGCAATATACGATAGCGATCCCTGAATGAAAATAATCCTTTGAGCATTCAAACCTTCCTCAGTCAAAAAACTGCATGGAAAAATACAGGGGTAATTAAGTAATTACCCTCAGCAGATCAGATATTTCTTGATATTTGTGCTAACTCTAAAGCTGAAATTCATACTCCCTAATTAGAAAAATTTTAGGGAGTGCGTAAGTTGTTGTTAATACTAAACTAAAATTACCTAGCAAGTTTATTTGTATCTGCAATCACATTTTGATGATATGAATGTAAAAACGGCATCATAGCTATGCGTTAAAATTCATACTTTCAAAGATAGATGCCAAAGAATTTTGCTAATTGTTTTTACTCATCATCGTGAGCGTAACGGCGATACAAGAAGTCTAGGGCATAGTTCCGCAAGTTATAGTATTCCGGGTCTTCCATGATGCGGCGACGATTGCGGGGGCGGGAGAAAGGAATATCTAAGATTTCACCAATTTGAGCAGCAGGCCCGTTAGTCATCATCACAACTCTATCGGCTAAGAAAAGTGCCTCATCAATGTCATGCGTAATCATGAGTACGGTGACTTGATGATCGCGCCAGATTTGCAGTAGTTCTTCTTGTAATTCTTCTTTAGTGATCGCATCTAATGCACCGAAGGGTTCATCAAGAATCAGAACTTGCGGACGGATAGAGAGGGCGCGGGCGATCGCAACTCGCTGCTTCATCCCCCCAGAAATCTGACTCGGTTTTTTATCTGCGGCTTCTGTTAGCCCCACCATTGCCAAATGTTCTCTAACGATCGCTCTTTTTTCTGCCTGAGTTTTTTTCGGAAACACCGAATCAACAGCCAAGTAAACGTTGTCAAAGACACTCAACCAAGGCAAAAGACAGTAGTTTTGGAATACCATCATCCGGTCTGGGCCTGGTTCGGTGATCGGCTGGTCTTGCAGGAGAACTACACCATCAGTAGGGGTGTTGAACCCGGAAATCATGTTGAGTAGGGTTGATTTACCACAACCAGAATGACCAATTATGCAAACAAATTCACCTTCACGAACTTTTAGGTCAACGCCATCCAATACCGTGTAAGGGCCTTCGGGAGTGGGGTAAATTTTGCTGACGCCTTCAATCACCAGAAAATTTTCTGCTTTTTGTGTTTGTAGTTGGTTGAGTTGGGTGTTTGTTCTTTTTGCTGTTTGCATGATGTTTTTTTGCTTTGTTCGATGAATTTATAATTTCCTCACGCAGAGAGAGGAAGATGAGGAGGATAATTAATTACTCTTGACCCTTGACTCTTGACTAAATAAATACTTCTTCAATACGGATTTGTCGTTTGATTTCCAAGCTGTTGAGGTACTCTATGGGATTTGAAGGGTTAAAAACTTTACCATCAAATAAATGAATGGGGTTGTCCTGTCCGATATCGAGGATGCCGAGGTCGCGTGCAGCAGCACCAAAAACGTCCGTGCGGCAAACTCTGTCAATTACCTCCACCCAATTTTTGGGGAAGGTTACTAAACCCCAACGTGCTAGCTGAGTCACCATCCACAAAAGTTCGGTGCGGTTGGGATAGTTGGTTTGATTGAGATAAAACTGGTTGTATCTTGCTAGTTCCTGGGGTTCTGTACCGTTGCCGCGATCGTAAGGATCGATAAAACCAGGACGGACGTATGCAGGATTGGTATTCAAGTACTCAGGGCGGCAGATTAATTCCAGAATTTCTTCTCGATTGCGGAAGTCGTCGCAGTATTTGCAGGCTTCTAACAGTGCTTTTACCAAAGCAAGATAAGTTTCTGGGTACTGCTGCGCCCACTCTTCCCGCACTCCCAAAACTTTTTTCGGCTGTCCTGACCAAATTTCTAGGGCGGTAGCAGCAACAAAACCGATATCTTCATGAACAGCAAGGTAGTTCCAGGGTTCTCCAGCACAGTAACCGTCAATATTTCCGGCTTTAAGTTGGGAAACCATTTCTGTTGGTGGGATTACCGTCAGACTGACATCTCTATCAGGATCGATCCCACCAGCGGCCAGCCAGTAACGCAGGATTAAGTTCTGCATTGATGTGGGATGTACGATTCCCAAAGTCAGAATTTGGTCGGGAGAGGCATTAATTGCTGTTTTTAAGTCAGCCAGGTTTCTCACGCCTTGACTATACAATCTTTTGCTTAAGGTGATGGCGTTAGCGTTGCGGGAAAGATTTAAGGCGTTGACTACAGGAATCGACGGTTTACCACCAGCACCTAAAGTGAGGGCAAGAGGCATTCCAGCGACCATCTGGGCTGCATCTAATCTGCCAGTACCCACACCTTTAGCGATTTCCTTCCAACTAGTTTCGCGGCTGAGGGTGACTTGTTCTAAGCCGTACTGAGCAAAGAAGCCTTTTTCTTGAGCAACGATTAACGGTGCGGCATCAGTCAGGGGTAAAAAGCCAATGTCTAGATTGACTTTTTCTAAGCCATTGCGGGATACAACGATTGGTGCTTGAGTCTGTGCAGCTTTGCGTTTCTTAGCCTGTTTTTGCTGGTTGAGGAAGTAAATCATTTCGTTCCGCAGATTGTAATAGCTGGGATGATTTACTACTTCTAGGCGCTGTCTAGGGCGGGGGATCGGGACTTCTAGAATTTGCCCGATGTGTGCTTCTGGGCCATTGGTGAGCATAACGATGCGATCGCTCAACAATAGCGCTTCATCGACATCGTGTGTCACCATCACGCAGGTAACGTTATGTTCGTTGCAGATTTTCATCAGTTGTTCTTGCAAACTACCGCGTGTTAAGGCGTCTAACGCCCCAAAGGGTTCGTCTAGCAGTAACAACTTGGGACGGGTAGCCAAGGCGCGGGCGATCGCTACCCGTTGCTTCATCCCCCCAGATAACTCGCTCGGACGTTTATTAGCTGCAAGGCGCAGTCCTACCATGTCGATATGTTCTTCGACAATTAAGCGACGTTTACCCTTGGGCTGATCCTTATAGACTTCATCCACGGCCAGAGCGATGTTTTCCCGTACTGTTAACCAGGGAAGCAACGAGTAGTTTTGAAACACTACCATCCTATCTGGACTTGGTTCTTTAACTTCTCGCCCTTCCAAAGTTACACCGCCAATACTGGCTCTATCTAAACCTGCAATGATATTGAGCAAGGTAGATTTACCGCAACCAGAATGTCCAATTAGAGAAACAAATTCCCCTTGTTGGATTTTCAATTCAATATTTTTAAGAGCAATATATTTGCCACCATTTGGTAGTTCAAATACACGGTCAACATGGTCAACTTCTACAAAAGTAGTCATTTGTTATTAGTCCTTGGTCATTCGTCATTTCTTATTTGCAGGACTAAAGCTTCATACTTCTGCCCTCTGCCCTCTCATTACTTCTGTTCTGCTACAACTTTGCTAGCGATAAAAGCTACCATTCTATCTAACAGCAAGCCAACTAAACCAACGTAGACGAGGGCTAAAATAATCTCGCTCATGTTTGTTTCTGTAGTAGTGTTGTAGGCATCCCAAATAAACGAACCAATACCTACACCACCAACTAACATTTCCGCGGCAACAATTGCTAACCAAGATAAACCAATACCAATGCGTAAGCCTGTGAAGATATAAGGAACAGTGGCGGGAAACACTATTTTAAAGAAATACTTTACGCCTTTGAGACGTAACACCCTAGCAACATTAACGTAGTCTTGAGGAATTTGTTGTACACCTACTGTGGTGTTGATAATAATTGGCCAAATAGATGTAATGAAAATGACAAAAATCGCTGAAGGATTAGCCTGTTGGAATGCTGCCAGTGAGATGGGTAGCCATGCTAGAGGCGGTACAGTTCGTAATACTTGAAATAGGGGATCTACAGCATTAAAGAGTAATGAATTTGCGCCGATGACAATTCCCAAGGCAATTCCCACAATTGCCGATAGGGAAAATCCCAAACCTACTCTTCCTAAACTACTAAGTATTTGCCAACCCAAGCCTTTATCACTTTCACCATTATCAAAAAATGGCTGAATGATAAAAGGATTCCAAGTTTCAGTAATTGTTTCTATTGGCCCAGGTAATTTAAAGTTAGGGTTTAAACAAAGTAATTGCCAAATCACTAGAAAAATAGCTAATGCTGCTAGTGGCGGCGCAATCTTTTGCCAAAATAATTTACTGATAGCATTTTGAGACTTTTTTCTGTTAATACGGCTGCCTACAATAGCTGTCATTTTTTTACTTTCTCCTGTTGTACTCTAGTTGGGCCAAAAAGCAGCGATCGCAGCTATCATTAAACTTTTTTAATTTTCAAACTATTGAGATATTCTTCTGGTTTTTCTGGGTCAAATTTGACACCATCAAAGAAAGTCTCAACCCCACGAGAAGTACTACTAGGAATCTCAGAAGCAGGTACATTAATTGCTTTCGCTGCTTGTTTCCAAAGGTCTTCTTTGTTTACTTGATTGACGATTTCTTTAACTTTGGTATCTTTTGGCAAATAACCCCAGCGAATCTCTTCTGTTAAAAACCAAGTATCGTGGCTCTTGTAAGGATAGGAAGCGTTATTAGCCCAGTACTTCATACTATTGGCGAAGTTTTGTTGCGTGCGTCCATCGCCGTAGTCAATATTGCCCTTAGACCTTTCTAAAATATCTGCGGCAGCAACGTTAAAGTATTTGCGGTCAGAGCAGATTTTGCACATCTCCTCTTTGTTTTCTGGCTTATCGCACCACTGTTGAGCTTCTAGAACTGCCATCAAAAGTGCTTGGGTAGCGTTGGGATTTTTATCAACCCAATCTTTACGCATAGCAAAGGCTTTTTCTGGATGGTCTTTCCACAACTCGCCTGTAACTAAAGCTGTATAACCTAACTTTTGGCTAACCAATTGAGCATTCCAGGGTTCTCCCACACAAAAGGCATCGACTGTACCAACTTTCATATTCGCCACCATTTGTGGTGGTGGTACAGGTTCTAAAACCACATCTTGATCGGGATTAATCCCGCCAGCCGCTAGCCAATAGCGCATCCACAAATCATGAGTACCACCAGGGAAAGTCATGGCAACTTTCATGGATTGTTTATCAGCTTTGGCTTTTTCAGCTGCCTCTTTCAACCCCTTACTCTCTAAGCCAACTTTCAAATCTTTCAATTTATTAGCTACAGAGATCGCCTGACCGTTGGTATTTAACCGTGCCAAAAGATACATGGGCACTTTATCGTTGATAGTCATTAAATAAGGCATGGGGCTGAGGATGTGTGCGCCATCAATCCCATCGCCAGCTGAACCAATTTTCAGGTTATCGCGGGTGACAGGCCAAGATTTTTGCTTGATGACCTCAACATCAGCCATGCCGTATTTGGCAAAAAAGCCCTTTTCTTTAGCAATAATTAGTGGTGCAGCGTCAGTTAGAGGGATAAATCCTAGCTTTGCTTTGGTTGTTTCTACTTTCGGTGCGTTAGCTGCTGTAGAGACGTTGGCAGCTGAGGCAGCCGAAGGTGCTTGTCCACCTGTTGTGGCTGAATTGGAATTATTAGAGGAGCAACCATGAGCCAAGATAGAAGCAGCAGCCGCAGCACTGGTGGTGAAAATAAATTTTCTACGCGAAAGATTTGCCATTTTTCCTTTAGTTGTTAGTTACTTAGTTGTTGGTTGTTGCTGTTGTTGGTTGTTGCTTTTTATCCACTCGGCACTCATTTAATAGACTTCTTGCAGGAATATTTGGAAAGCAAGAATTTTAAGTTTCACGCAGAGTCGCAGAGGCGCAGAGAGTTTATAATCTGAGATTGAAACTAAGGATGAAAACTTTTTCCTTCCTTCTGCCCTCTGCCTCCTGTCATTCTGCCTTCTTTTCAAGACAGGTCTAATGAGTAACTAAGGCTTCTTGCTTGAGTTTCGCCCCGAAGTGTTGGATGAGTAAATCTTGTAAGACTGGCTGTAAGTCTTCGCAAGGTATGCCTTTGGTGACGCAAGTTCCCAAATGAGCATCTTTACCGACTTTACCGCCCATGTAGATATCAACTCCTTCCAAGGTTTTGCCATTTTTGCGAGTTTTAGTTCCCATCAAGCCGATGTCGGCTACTTGTGGCTGTCCACAGGAGTTAGGACACCCAGTCCAGTGAATACGTACCGTGCGAGTTAGGATTAACTCTGCTTCCAAGGCTTGAATCATTGCCAAAGCGCGGTTTTTGGTTTCGATGAGGGCAAAGTTGCAAAATTGTGCGCCTGTGCAAGAAACTAGCGATCGCGTCAGTAAACCAGGGTTAACAGCAAACCTTTCTAGCAATGGCTCAGTTAAAAATGTGGCTAAACGTGAGTCAGGAATATTGGGGATAATTACGTTCTGCTCAACCGTGAGCCGGATTTCACTGTTACCGTAAACTGTTGCCAGGCGGGAAATTTCAAACATATCCTCGGCATACAAACGACCAACAGGGATATTGAAGCCTACGTAGTTTAATTCTGGTTGCTTCTGTTTATATACACCAATGTGGTCGCGTTTTTCCCAGTCGATTTCGTCTTTTGGCGCTGCGGGTAACAATGACTTACCCAAACGGTTTTCTACCTCTAAACGGAATTTATCTAAACCCCAGTCGTCAATCAACCACATCAGGCGAGATTTTTGTCGGTTAGCGCGTAAGCCGTGGTCACGAAAAACTTCTAAAATGGCTTTACATAAAGCAACCACATCTTCAGGTGCTACCCAAGCATTTAAAGGAATCGCCGCCTCACAGCGTTTGGCTGAGAAAAAGCCACCTACCAGGACGTTAAATCCGAATGTCGGGGATTGAGAAAATTCTTGCCCATTCCCTTGCTTAAACGCTGGTACAAAAGCCAAGTCGTTAATTTCGGCGTGAACTGAATTGTCTCTTCCACCAGTAATTGCAATGTTAAATTTGCGGGGGAGGTTGGTAAACTCTGCGTTCCCTTCTCCTTTGTTAGTGAGCATATCCTGAATTTGCTGCACTAACTCTCGCGTGTCGAACAATTCATCCGCATCTAACCCCGCCACTGGATCACCTGTGATATTGCGGATGTTATCCATCCCTGACTGAACACTGGTTAAACCTACAGCGCTAAATTTATTAAAAATATCCGGTAAGTCTTCAATCCTGATCCCCCGTAATTGGATATTCTGCCTCGTGGTAATATCGGCGCTGCCATCGTCACCGTAACGCTGTACGACTTCCGCTAACACACGCATCTGATCACTCGTGAGGATACCGTTAGGTAACCGCAACCGCATCATAAACTTACCAGGCGTAACTGGGCGAAAAAATACACCCACCCACTTGAGCCGATGGTCACGGTCTGTTTCATCCATTGCTTCCCAACCAAGGGCAGCAAATTTCTCTATCTCGCTTTTGACGGTAAGTCCATCTTTTTCTGCCTTAAATTTCTCAAACTTGTTGAGGCTAGCTGTGGTGGTAGTTGCTGTATCTGTCATGAGTTGACTCTCATTGCAAATTGTTAATCTCGAAAAATCTCTATAAGCTAATCGTCTATCGCATTAAAATTTCAAAACTTGCTATTTTGAGCTTTTGAGGGTTTTTGAATGGTAGAATTGTTTTCGCCATACTCTACTCATTGCCCACTATCAATTGACTCGTAGTTTCAGCAATTCCCGGATATACGGGGTTAATTCTCATTAAGTGTATATTTTGTTACTTGAATTATGGCTTCAGGAACAATCTTTGCGTGCTTCCATTTGGTAAAGGTGTAAAGGTTGTTCTGGTACTGAAAGTGTAACGATTTACATACTCTTAAGGTTAAAGTGGTAATTTAGCTAAAATCGTATAAATAGCTACGAAATTTTGATAAAATTGCCAAAAACGTATTATTCTGATGCGTTTTCTGCACTTAGTATGGCTATTTAGGGGCGCAAGCCTCATGAGTAAGAGCGATTGCGCGGATCGCAGCTAATTTGAATTCAAAAATTCTTGAAGATGGCGTATGTTAGTTAAAACCTAGACATAATTGCAACAGCCATGAAACGTCGTGATTTCATTAATTGGGTAGGTTTAGGTTGGATAGCGAGTTCTTTGCCTGTAGCAATTGCCGCTTGTTCTTCCCAAACAAATGCACCGACGTCTTCAGTATCTGGGGATTGGCAAAAAGTAGGCACTTCCACGGATTTAGATAAGACTGGCCAATTGTTGGAGAAAAACTCACCTGTTGGAGCTGTGCTGGTAATTGGTACATCTAAAACTGAAAATATAATTGCTGTTAACCCCACCTGCGCTCATGCAGGTTGCATAGTGACATGGCAAGAACAAGCAAAAAAATTCTCTTGTCCCTGTCATGGTTCAGAATTTGGAGTTGATGGTAAAGTGCAAAAAGGCCCAGCTACAGAACCATTAAAAACTTATGCCGCTAAAATTGAGGGCAATTCTGTTGTAGTGAAGCAAATATGAGTAGAACGTTTTTAAACGCAAAGGTACGCAGAGTTTTTATTGAGCCGCCATTGAAAAAATATAAACTAGCAGAATAGGGGATTCTACGAATCGTGAATAATATCAACCAGCTTTTGGTGCAGGCACAGGCAGCACATGATGCAGCTGATTGGTCATCGCTGATGCAATATTTACAGCAGATGATTCTAAAAGAAGACTCTACAAATCCAGAAATAGTGAAAAATCGAGAATATCTCCTGGAATTAGCACTCTCGATTTTAGATATGGGAGATTTTCAGCAACGCTGGGACATTGCCAAGGTTTTGATTCAATTGGGTAATGTTGCTATTCCTCGGCTAATTGAGATATTAGAAGATGAAGACGCAGAGGAAGAAGTACGCTGGTATGCGGTGCGAATATTGGGCGAGTTTCAGCATCCAAATGCGATCGCTCCTTTGGTGCAATTATTGAAAAGCGCCGAAAATCAAGAATTGAAGGAAATGGCCGCTGCCGCATTAGGGCAAATGGATACTCTGGCTATCGCGGCACTCTCCGAACTCTTAATAGAGGAAGATACACGACTTTTAGCAGTGCGATCGCTCTCTTACATCCGGCGAACAGAAACGATTGTACCGCTGTTGAGTGTGGTACAAGATTCCCAAGCCACAGTTAGGGTTGCAGCAATTGAATCCCTCAGCAGTTTTCATGATGAACGTGTACCACCCATATTGATCAACGCTTTGAATGATGTGGCTGCTACAGTCCGACGCGCCGCAGTGCAGGGTTTAGGTTTTCGTCCTGACTTATGCGAAACACTCGATTTAGTCGCAAGATTGCAACCTAGACTGCATGACTTAAATGAAGACGTTGCTTGTGCAGCAGCAATTGCCCTTTCCCGGATGGCTTGTGACGAAGCTGCCCAACACTTATTCCAAGTGCTGATCTCACCTCAGACATCGCTGAAGCTGCAATTAGAGATAACTCGTGCCCTTAGCTGGTTAGGGAATTCTTCCAGTTTGGAATATCTGCAACAAGCGCTGAATCAAAGCTCGCTAGAAACACTGTGGCAGGAAATAGTCACAGTTCTAGGGCGAGTACAACAGCCGCAGTTAAGCATCATAGCCACAGAAATTTTGCTGGAAATGCTGGAATCAAAGCATCCAGCTACAGAAATAACCAACATCAAAAGCGCGATCGCTTTGTCTTTAGGGCAGTTAGGCAGATTGCAGGCGATTGAACCATTGATTTTGCTATTGGCAGATCCAGATGCACAGGTAAGACTACATGCGATCGCTGCACTTAAGAATCTAGCGCCTGAAGTCGCACATCAACAATTACAGCAGCTAGCGAATGATGCCGCACTCACACCAGATTTGCAACAAGGAGTAGCGATCGCCCTGGCGGAATGGTAACCAAATTACGAATTACGAATTGCGTTGCCCCAAAATGTGATGAACCAGAAATTTTCATTTTGGTATTTAGATACAGCAAAAGAAAATAATCAAATTTTTTGAGAGGAGAATTTGCTAGTAATCT
The DNA here is from genome assembly GCF_059505145.1 of Mojavia sp. Lineage (NCBI taxonomy): Bacteria > Bacillati > Cyanobacteriota > Cyanophyceae > Nostocales > Nostocaceae > Mojavia > Mojavia sp. Next base: position 86,385 of record NZ_JCACKA010000066.1, on the reverse strand, counting down.
GACGCAAAGGCGACTATGGACGAGTAAAACCGTAAAATACTAATCCGAAAAATTTAAATTAAAATATTGTAAAGAAAATTCCTGGTAACAAACTGTACCAAATTTAGGAGAAAAAACCGTTAAGTTAATGAAATCTCTAAATGTAATTCAGGCTACGAAAAAATGCGACTAGAGCAGTTGCAAGCCTTTCTTGCGATCGCGGAAACAGGCAGCTTTCAACAAGCAGCGCGGAAATGCGGTGTTACTCAATCGACAATTAGTCGCCAAATCCAAGCATTAGAAGCAGATTTGGGGATAGAACTGTTTCATCGAACAACTCACGCCAAACTGACGCTGGGAGGCGAACGTTTGCTGCCTCGTGTTCGCAAAATTTGCCAAGAGTGGCAAACTGCTACAGATGAATTAACAGATTTAATTGCAGGAAAGCAGCCAGAATTGTGCATTGCAGCCATTCATTCAATGTGCGGCTCATATTTACCACCAGTGCTACAACAATTTTGCCGCGATTATCCAGATGTACAACTGCGGGTAACCTCATTGGGTAGCGATCGCGCTTTAAAAGTTCTCAAAGATGGATTAGTAGATCTAGCGATTGTGATGAATAATCGCTTTTTGACTACTGGCAGAGAAATGGTGGTAGAAGTACTCTATGACGAACCGATAGAAGTTCTCACCGCAGCCAAACATCCACTAGCTCAATACGAATGTATTCCTTGGCCTGAGCTAATTCGTTATCCGCAAGTGGTGTTTAAAGATGGTTATGGGATGCAACGCTTAATCCAAGATAGATTTGAGCGCATAGAAGTCACACTCCAAGCTGCTTTAGAGGTTAACACCTTAGATGCTTTCCGGGGAGTGGTGCGCCAAGGCGAACTCATCGCTTTGCTACCTCACTCAGCATTAATTGAAGCACGACACGACCCCACTCTGGCAGTGCGCCCTTTAGCCAGTAATATTTCTGGTACTTTGCCTGATAGTTCTAGCTTGACTCGTCGAGTAGTTATGGTGACAACTGGCGATCGCCTCCAAATACCCCCCATCAAGCACTTTTGGCAACTGGTGCGAGAAAGTATTCCACCGCAAATACGCCAGCAGCGATCGGCTTCGTAAGCCTGATGAGTTTCTAGTCAAAAATGTATATTTCCCAGATTGGCTAATAAGTAATTACTATGACTAATGAGTAATGACCAATAATTAATTACTGTTATGAGCAACGTATTTAGGCAATTCGTGCAAAAGGTAGGCAGTGGTAACCACACAGCAGAAAACTTAACTCGTCCTGAAGCGTCCACGGCTACCAAAATGATGTTGCTAGGTGAAGCAACACCAGCCCAAATAGGAGCATTTTTAATTGCCCACCGCATCAAGCGTCCCACAGGAGAAGAGTTAGCAGGGATGTTAGATGCTTACAATGAATTAGGGCCAAAGCTTCAACCTATTGCTTCTGCACGGTCAGTGATAGTTTTGGGAATACCTTACGATGGCAGAACGCGCACCGCACCAATTAGTCCGATCATAGCTTTACTACTGGCTTGTGTAGGTCAACCAGTAATCATGCACGGTGGCGATCGCCTACCGACAAAGTACGGACTGCCCTTGGTAGAGATTTGGCAAGGGTTAGGGGTCGATTGGACTAACTTGCCACTAGCAAAAACTCAGCAGGTTTTTGAGCAAACAGGAATTGGCTTTGTTTATACGCCTAAACATTTTCCCTTAACCCAAAGTATTTGGGATTACCGCGACCAATTAGGTAAGCGTCCACCCTTGGCGACAATGGAGCTAATTTGGTGTCCTTATGCTGGGGATGCTCACATTATTGCTGGGTTTGTCCATCCTCCAACGGAAACGCTATTTCAGGAAACATTGGCGCGGCAAAATGTAACAAAATTTACATTAATCAAGGGCTTGGAAGGTAGTTGCGAGTTACCACGCGATCGCACTGCTATCATTGCCTTATCAGCACCTGAAGCCTCTGGGGATCTAGAACGGTTGCACCTCGTACCTCGTGAATATGGATTTACTACTAAGAACGTCCCCCTTGGCGCTACTGAAGAACTGTTTACCGAAATGCAAGCAGTTTTAGCTGGTCACTCTGAAGAACTGAAGCAAACAGCCTTATGGAATGGAGGTTTTTACCTTTGGCGTAGTGGCATTTGCCCAGATATGCGATCGGGTATAGCCAAAGTAGAAGAATTATTAACCAGTGGTGCAGTAGCAGCAAAACTTCAAGAACTCGCTCAAGTAGTAAATTCTGTTTCTGAAGCAGTTTTTCAACCAGTTTAAGTTGTAAAATTATTATTGTGGTTAGTGTGGAATTCTCTCTAAGTTTTTAGTTGAGAAGATTAACCCAGATGGATAACATCAAAGTCCGGCAATTAAATCTTGATTTTTCTCAATCTTTTGAAAGATACTGGTTTAAACAAAGTATTTTCAAAACGCACTTATTTAATAGCTTCACCCTTGGCGTTCCTGATATTGAAAAATATCTAATTCGCAATGCCAAAAAAAGAATCAAATTTATTGGAAATCCTCAACTAAAACAACAAGCCCAAGCTTTTATATTGCAAGAAGGTCAACATTCGGTTCAGCATATAAAATTTTGGCATAACTTAAAATCTTTAGGTTATAAATTTGATACTTATCTCAATTGGCTACAGATGATTTTTTTTAATATTCTGGAACGCCGAATGAGTACGAATTTAAATTTAGCTATTAGTGTAGGAATTGAACATTTGACTACTTTAATGGCTGAATTTGTTTTAGAAGTTGATTTATTTGCCGAAGCTGAACCACAATTAAAGCAGCTTTTTGAATGGCACGCAGTAGAAGAACTCGAACACAAAACAGTTTTATTTGATGTATTGCAAGATAAAACTAGTAACTACCTGCTGCGTCTAGTAGGTATGTTTATAGCTCATATTTTAATTTTATTTTTCCTGAATTTAGGTTTAGCTATATTGCTGTATCAAGACAAAAAATTGTTAGATAGAAAAGTGTGGCAGGAGTTAATCGAGTTTTGGATTACCAAAGATAAGTTCTTGTACAAAGTATTATTCAACGCAATAGATGCTTTGAAAAAGGACTTTCACCCTTCACAAAAAGAACATTTATGGTTGATACAGAAGGTGGCGGTATAAGCTAAAAATTTGAAAATTACTTACCAATAGCTAATGTTAGACCTTCACGGGCTAACAGCGCTTTAGGATATGCAGATTTAACTTTGTTTTGCATTTGATCAAGAAAATCATCATCATCATCTGGGTGATGGTGAGATATGACCAAGCTTTGTACACCACCGCTATTAGCTAAATTGACAGCAGTTTGCCACTGCAAATCAGATGAGTCATGGTTGTGAGCAGTGGGAGGAGTGTATGTAGCATTGGCAATTAGTAAATTCACGCCATTAATAAACTGTAAAATTCGTTCTTGCTCTAATGGTTCGGCATTCTTGTGCAAATCTGTAACGTAGGCAACGCTATAATCCTGCCAAGTAACTCGATAGCCTACTGAGCGCTGAGTTTGATTAATTACTGCTGTGTTAATTATGACATCATCTAGTTTGACCTCGCTACCTGGAGTTAGATTGTGAAAATGCAATTCCGACTGCATTACCTGTAAAGGGTAAGGAAAGTGCGGTTGAAGCATCTGGTCATGTAGGCATTGTTTGATTGAGGCACTATTAGAGGCAGCTGTGCCGTAGATATGAAAGCAATTTTTTGCAATAAACGCAGGAGCAAAAAAAGGAAACCCTTGAATGCGATTTGATTGGGAGTTAGTAAAAAATAAGTGGGCTTCTACTGGCTGTTGCAATTTTTGCCAAGCTTTACCCAATATACGTAAGCCAGTACCCCCATCAAAAATTAAGTGTTTCCCTCCTACAAGCATTTCTACACAAGCAGTATTCCCACCATAACTATGGGTGCTGCTATCTGGAGTAGGAATTAAACCCCTAACACCCCAAAATTGCACGAGCAATTGTTCTGCTGAACCACTTAGTACAGTAGTTTGCTTCTCGGTTAAATAGCTTTGGGAAGCCGACAGTTCAAAATTTGACATTATTCTTTGAAGTCTAGACCTTACTGAGCAGGTCATCGTAGTGCCGCACTTCCAACAGTCGGTTTTTTTCGTCTACAATGACGACCGTAGGCGAGTAATTTTGCAACTCTTCCGGAGTGAACTGCCCGTAAGCCATTATAATCAAGCGATCACCTATAATGCCTAGACGTGCCGCAGCTCCATTTAGCTCGATTACTCCTGAATTGGCTGGAGCAGGTATTGCATAAGTAATGAAGCGCTCGCCATTAGCATTATTCACTACTTGTACCTGTTCATAGGGTAAGATGCCAGACTTTTGCAACAGAACTTTATCTATGCTGATACTACCTACATAGTTGATGTTTGCCCCTGTGAGAGTACAGTTGTGAATTTTTGCCAAAAGGAGAGTACGCTGCATTGCATTTAGGGATTCTGTGGCAATTTTTGTGTTTCGTAACCAGTAAAAATTATTATTTCCTGGTTCTTCAACTTTGGTGACTAGGATTTTAGCTAGTTTGTGCCAAAGTAGATAATTCAACTTTAAATTACTAACTGAGAATTGGGAATTGAACACCAAGTATTAGTAATTAACCCGATGCTCAATTCCCTACTCTCATGATCAATTATCCTTTAACAGCTTTGATGGATTTTTCTACCAAAGCATTAACTTGGTCAACATCCTGCCAACCGAGAATTTCAGTTACTTTTTTTTCCAGATTTTTATAAGTGCGGAAAAATTCAGCAATTTCATCCAAGCGGTGTGATGGTAGGTCTTTCAGAGATTTTATTTGAGCGTAGCGCGGATCTTTGTCAGGAACGCAAAGAATCTTTTCATCGCGATCGCCCCCATCAATCATCTCTAGCAAGCCAATCGGTCGCGCAGCAATTACACAGCCTGGAAAGGTTGGCTCATCGACGATAACCATACCATCTAAAGGATCGCCATCATCGGCTAAAGTATTGGGCACAAAACCGTAGTCATATGGATATTGTACCGAAGAATAAAGTACCCGATCTAGGGCAAAAGCTTGCAAGTCTTTGTCGTATTCGTATTTATTTTTACTCCCGCCTGGAATTTCAATCAGAACGTTGATTAAACCCGGTTTTGGTTGGGCAGGTATACGGGATAAGTCCACAAAAAACTCCTCTTATGACACAGTAAATTACGGGCGCACTTAATTGCTTCCCCGTGTAGAATTTTAGGGCCAAGATGGACTTCTTCCCAAGGTATTAATTTCACAACGGCATAACATACTTGCCAGCGCGGACACGCTACACGAAGGCCGAACGGGTTCGGCACTCTCAGCCGAGGCGGAATGATTAGCTACAGGCGTGGAGAAATTACCATCCTGAATAGGGGAGATTTGGAAGGTACATCTTGTGAATGTTATTCGATTATCAAAAATGAGTACGCTCGATTGCTTGGTAATCGCGTCTAGACTAAATAACACACAAGCCTTTGTCTTGAGATTAACTAATTCCTTTTTCCTGATCTAGAACACTTGTCTACATCTGTATATTTAATCTTGCCCAATTGCGTTCGCAACCTAATTCTACGCAAGAACAGCTAGCTCAGAGGTCAAAGTGGCTTTTGAGTAGGTATTCCAACAGCACGGGGGAAATTAGCTGGCGTGGTTGCTATCTTACGTAAGTACAAGCAGTGACGGATACTTGTACTTAAAGGAGTAGTAAATTGTTCAATTGATTCTACAACGCCACCTAAGTGTTCAACTGCATTATGTAAAGTTGTAGTTTCTTCTTCTGTCCAATTACCACGGTAAATTATGGCTAAACCACCCAGGTTGAGCAATGGTAAAGCATATTCCGCACAGACGGAGGCTGGCCCAACAGCGCGGATTAAGGCAATATCGTAACTTTGTCGATGCTGGCATTGCTGGCCTGTTTCTTCAGCTCTACCAATCAGAGTTTTGGCATTGCTCAGGGAAAGTTCGGTTAATATTTTATCCAAAAAAGTAATTTTTTTTCGGGTTGAATCTAAAAGAGTAATTGTGCAATTTGGTACAGCGATCGCTACTGGAATGCCAGGAAAACCCGCACCAGTACCAATATCAATTACAGATGCACCTTCTTGTAGAGAAGAGATAAATCTTCCCTGAGGCGCAATTCCCCGCAGAGAATCCCACAGATGTTTTTCCCAAAATTCTTGGGGGTCGGTGATGCGAGTTAAATTGAGGTGGCGGTTACCTTCTAAAATTAACTCGTAAAGTTGCTGGAATTGCAACTGTTGTTGAGCAGCTGGTTGCCAATTGAGAGTTTGCTGCCATATTTCTGCCATTTCAGGCAATAAGTTAGTCATTGGGCATTAAACATTGGGCATTGGACATTGGGCATGAAAATTCATGCCTTTATTGTGGGCGATCGCCCATGGAGTTCTAGCTTGAAAATAAGGTAACTATGCTGAGGACACAAGGAGTTTCCCCGCATCCCCAACTCCGTGATCTCACGCCGCAGGTAGGGGTTCTTTAATTGTGGCTTCCAGTGTTGTTGGGTCAACTGATTCTAGTTCACCATGGTTGAGCGTCCAGCAACTATCTGCGATCGCCAACATATCCCCAGCATCGTGTGTAACTACTAACAGTGTCCAATCTTGTTTCAACTTCGCCAATAAACTGATCAACTGACGACGCATCGACCAGTCTAAACCTGCTGTTGGTTCGTCCAGCAATAATAAATTTGGTTGGCGAATTAACTGTACTGCCAAAGCTAAACGCCGTTGTTGACCACCACTTAAAGCATAGGGTGCAGCTGACAGCGATAAATGATCTAATCCTACTTCACCTAGTGCCTGTCTTACTCGCTCTATCCCTAGTTCTGGATGCCCTAAACGCAATTCTTCTAAAATTGTACCGCCGCAAAAATGCCGTTCAGGAAACTGAAACACCAGCCCAGCTAATTGTTGCAGCTGTTCAGATATAAGTTCTTGTTCACGCCAAAAAACTGCGCCTGATGTAGGTTCGGCTAGTCCAGACAAAATTTCTAATAAGGTACTTTTACCAGAACCACTTGGGCCAATAATCAAACCCAGCTGTTGAGGTGCTAATTCCAGGTTGATTGTTTTAAGAATCGCTGTTGGGCAGGCTGTGGGGTGATAAATCAGATTTCTGAGATAGAGCATTTGTAAAGATTACCAAAAAGTTGGCGAATAACTGATCACTACGCTGAACTACACTAAGAGCAACTGGAAAACTCTAAAAATTTTACATAGCGCATAACCTGCCTTAAAACCTTAATCTAACAGCAATAATCATCTATCCTTTCTGAAAGTGACGAATTTTTCTTGGCAAATATCCGACACTAACTACAAAAGCCCCACTTCAGGTACTTCTTTCTATTGTGGCAGACTTCGCTGTTATACCAGAGCAGCTTTGTGGTGAAAGCTTTTAATCCAAAAGCCTATCGTATGAGCCATGGCTACAACCAGCATGGGAACCTAGAATAATTACGGAAGTCGATCTTATAAATCATGCTTGCTGAAACAGGCGCACGTTAAGATTAAACATTTTTTGCATTCTAAGTAACACAAACAACTATTACAACCGCAATTATTCTGAGGGTTACAATGACTAAATGGTTTTCTGCTCCTCAACCAATTGTGTTTGCTAGAGTGAGTCGTTTTGCTCAGGCGACTTTTGCAACCGCGATCGCATTTCATCTATCAATTCTTCCTTCTCTAGCTGGAGATCCGTTTCGTACTACCAAACCTCGTGAAATTGGTGACAAAACAGAAGCAGCTTTTAAAGCAGTTTTCCAACAAGGTAACTATCGAGTGGCAGAAAGCTACTTACAAGAAGCGCTATCCAGTGAGCCAAATGAACCTCTAGCTTATGCAATGAGGGCATCCTTAGCATATGTTAATAAGGATTTCTCTACACTAGACACATACAGCAAGAGAACCTTAGAAACCGGACAAAAGCTGATTTCTAGCGATCCATTGCGCGGCAATTTATATGTAGCAGTAGGAAATTTCTTAGAGGGTGGTGCAATTATTAGCCGTGAGGGTGCAGGCGGTGCGCCAAAAGCCTTAAGTCGACTACGGCAAGTTTATCAACATTTAGACAAAGCAGAAGCGATTTCTGCCAACGATCCTGAACTTAACTTAATTAAGGGCTATATGGATTTGTTACTGGCCGTGAATTTACCTTTTGCTAATCCAGATGAGGCAATTCAACGGTTGGAAAAAAATGCTGCGCCTCAATATCTAGTGGATCGGGGTATTGCCCTTGCCTATCGAGACTTAAAAAATTACTCCCAGGCACTTGATTATGCCAACCGTGCTTTAAAATCAGCATCGGATAACCCAGAGTTGTATTATCTCAAAGCTCAAATTCTTCACGCACAAGGTAGAAGAGAAAACAGCCGACAACTGATTCAGGAAGCGATCGCTAACTTTGACACAGCTTTGGCTAAAAGATCCCAACTACCAGCGGATTTGGTAAGACAGATTGAGTCTGAACGCAGCAACGCTAACAGTCGTTTGAGTAACGCAGTCCGATAATTAAATAGAAATAAGCGCTCAAGCGCTTATTTCTATCTCATGCCTCACCCTGATATGCTTGTTTTGAGAAAATAGTAATTCACATATTTGACAGCAATGCACATCCAGTTTCGTGAGTTTAATCCTTTTGATGTATGGATTTGGCTAAAATTTAGCACCATTCCTTCTGGTCGTGAAAAGCAGTATGTAGAAGAGGTTTTTAATTCCTGGTTTTATCTGGGCAAATTGGGTGCATTTAATGCAGAAAATCTCCAGGTGCAGGAAACAGGGTTGGATATCAGCTATATGAATTACGACTCCCAAGGATATGACAAAAGCTTACTAGCGCTGATGCATAACATGGGTGAGATTGAGTATGAGGGGCAGTGGGCACGTTGTTGGTTTGATTTAGGAACCAGTGATGCGATCGCTTTGGATATTTTAATTAATGCTCTCAAACAACTGAGCGAGGAATATGTCACTGTTGAAGAATTGTACATTGGCGGTGAAAATGCAGACTGGCCCGTTGAGGATAGCGACAGCCGTTCTTACTCCATGTACGATAATTAATTATTTAAGTTAAACCAATGAACAAACCAGGCGAAATTCGGATGTTAGTCTTGGGACTAATTCGTGATGGCGATCGCATTTTTGTTTCTGAAGGTTACGACCCCACAAAACAGTCAACATTTTATCGTGCTTTAGGTGGTGGTGTTGAATTTGGTGAAACTAGTCGCGCAGCTTTAGAACGAGAATTTCAAGAAGAAATTCAGGCAGAATTAACAAATATTCGCTATTTGGGTTGTATAGAAAACCTGTTTATGTTCAATGGGAGACAAGGGCATGAAGTAATTCAACTGTATCAATGCGATTTTGCAGACCCTAAATTTTATCAATTAGAAAGCTTAATTTTTTCAGAGTCAGCAAATCATAAGCATAGAGCGCTTTGGATAGATATTTATCGGTTTAAATCTAGCGAATTAAGGTTAGTGCCAGAAATATTTTTTGATTATTTATAAGCTGTGTGTGCAAGAGAAAATTATTTAACAAAACAGGTTATTTTTCTCTTGTTAGCGAACCGCAGAGGACGCAAAGAGCGCAGAGAGTGGCAGAAGAAAATTTTACGAATGATTTAGGACTGCTGTATGTTAAATTTTTCTAATAATTCATAACAATTTTGTTACGTAAGTGTTGAGTGCTTCTCAGAAATCAGTCTCAAGGAACTTGTAGTTAAAATGGGTCATTTTTGACACTAAAGCTTCCTTGAAAAGTAATATTTATGCCTGCTAATCAGCTACAAAACAAACTATCTGCAACTATATTCATACTGTTATCAGGACTTGCGATCGCCCAAAGTTTTGGATGCACAGGTTTTAAATTAAATCGTCCTAGTGACGGTTCAGCAGTTGCCCAAACTTCGCTCAAACCAGCACCTCAAGAAATTGTGCAACCAGGAGAAGTACGTGCTTTACCTGGGAAGTTGGATACAATACCTGTCTTTAACAGCAATAGCCCAGAATGGGTAAAAACTGAGGGCATTTTACTGTCAACCTTTTCCCCTACTGGTAAAAAAACTCCAGCAGCACACCTTAATTTTCCTTTTCAGGGACGCTTTGACTTATTTGCTCATCACTATATCCACACACCCAAGGATTTACAGACGCTGTACTTAGGCGTAATTTTGCATAACCCAGGTAAAAAAACCGTGTCGGTGAATATTTTACAAGCGGCGAGTTGTTTGATGCAGGATGCGCCCTTTACCACTTTACCTTCCTACGTAGAAAATAATGATGGTAAAGCTTTCTCAGGGCCAGGCGATCGCGCCGTTAGTGATGTATTGCGAGGTATTAGGCAAGCAGATTTCCCGGCAAAGCTGGTAATTCCACCTGGACAAAGCCGATTGTTACTAAATCATCCAATTCCCGTAAAAAATCTGGAAAAGCCTGTGAATGGACGCTCTAGCTTTATGAGGCTGCGTAGTAGTGGCAAAGTTTATACAGCTAGCTTGGCAATGTTCGCTAGGAAAAATTCTGATGGTAGTGAACGCGCACCCACTCTCAGAGAATGGCAAACTCTATTAAATACCGGAACCTTTGCAGGGCCACGGGATAAAACCCCTACTCCTCCAGATGCTACTAGTGGACAACTGATTTATGGGCGTGTAGCTGGTGTGTCCCAAGGTTCCCAGTGGCAAGCCAAACTGGTAGATTCCAAAGCCCAAACTCTTACAATTCCTCAGCGTGGCAAAGTAATTTCTTATGCTTTAGACACTCTACGAGGTGGTCGATTGGGTACTGAACAAATCCAAACAGCAAAGATGCTGGTACGTTATCCAGATACCGCATACGAAGCCCACGGCAATTATGGAGTGGAATATAATCTCAGCTTGCCATTAAGCAATACAACTAATCAAACCCAAACAGTTACCGTTACTTTAGAAACACCTTTAAAGGAAGATAAATTATCTCAAGGTGGTCTACGCTTACGCAAACCATCCCTAGATTTTCCCTTTTTCCGTGGTAGTGTGCGGCTACGTTATATCGATGACCAAGGACAACAAAAGACGCGCTACGTGCATTTATGGCACAGAACAGGCCAGGTTTTAGAACCGTTACTAAAGGTTGTGCTGCCACCTTCAACTCAGCGAATGGTGCAGGTAGATTTAATCTATCCACCAGATTCAACACCACCGCAAGTGTTGAGTGTCAGAACGCTGTAATTTTTGAGCGTATGTAGTTTCAAAAAATATCACCTGCATCTCTTCCCGTGGCTGAGGTAGAGTTGCAGGTGGAGTTTAAAAATCTCTAATTATTAATTACTTGCCGCTGTAAAAAAAAGCAATTTCTTTTTCTTTTAAGGGTGCAAAGCCAGCTTCTACAAGCAATGTATCAAGTTCTGCTTGGGGAATATGTTTGGCCCCAATACGCACGATGCGCGATCGCATGGTGTTAGATACACCACTACGTTGTCTATTTGCCTCCAGCGCCATCACTTTGTTATACAGTTCGAGTTTGGCAACTGGAATAGGAGAACCGTCAAAATCAATTCCTTGTGCGATCGCTTCATCAATAGCATCAGCACCTGTAGTTGTTTGATTTACTGGATTAGTTTCAGCAGGCATGACAATTCGCTCAGAAGGCTATAGGTAGATTTTACCAGCCTTGCTCACACTAAAAACCAATTACGGAACTCGGTGCTGCGCTAGCTTTTTTTGCTCCCATAAAATGATTTCAATGGTTTGGCATTGAAAGTGACTATACTGTTGTCAGTTTTGAAGATTTTGGTTTAATCTCAAACCAACGGTGTAGCAATAGGTGATGCTATGTCTGATGCTCAAACTCCTTACGATCAGGATCGTACCCTCGAACAAGCTCTGACTAACAAAATCATAGACGACTATTTTGACAACTCTGAAAGTTGGCTCAGAGCCATTTTGCGGATGTGTATCTTCTCTTTGGCTCACCTAGATGGAAAAACAGTTTTCGTCGTTGAATGCCCAAATCAAGCAGTGGCCAAGCGTCTCAGCCGCAAAACTTATCCGTTTCGAGGGATTGTATATTATTTAACTGACTATTTAGACGGTCATGATCGCACTCTTTTTTGCTACAAAGAAGCCAAAGGAGGAACTTGGCGCTGTTTCGATAGCAGCACTCACTCCTGGAAAACCTTGAGCCATTTGCAAACACCCACTGATTTGAAAGAGTGCTGAGTGCTGAGTGCTGAGTTGCTACCTCCCCTGCTCCCTGTCCCTCTGCTTCCCAGCCTCCAGTCCCCAGCTTAATTACAAGCTTGGCGAGTTGCCAAACCAGCGGCAAATGCTCCCAAGACTGTGCCTATCCATAATCCTGTTGTGCTACCTTGCCACATTGCTCCTGGTGCTACCCAAGTGTTACACATCTCCTTTAAGCCCCAAGGCTGGTTTTGACACTTTTGGCTATGAAATATGAATGTGATTTGTCCACCGAAGTAAAGTCCAAAAAATCCTGATGATAATGCCACCAAAGTACAAATTAAAATTCGCTTGTTAGCCATTAGTTATTAGTCAGTTATCAGTTGTCAGTTAACATTCAAACACTGCTTACTGATAACTAGACACTGATTAGTGTGTTTTCAACCTGTATTTCTCATACCTGCGGCAATGCCATTAATGGTTAACAATGCCCCTCGCAATAATTCGCCTTTACTGTAACGAGAGTGGATTACCCCAGATGTGGCAGTATTCCGTGACTGTCGTAGGCGCTTGAGTAAGGAAACTTGGATAAAACCTAGCGGTACAATCGTGCCATTACGTAACTGCACTGAACGCTGTAGTACAGGATCGCCATCTAAAAGCCGATTGTGGCCAGTAATTTTTAACACCAAATCTCTAGTGAGATAAAATTCGCTAGCAATTTGCTCAAAAACTTTCTCAAATCTGGGTTTATCTTCGGGATTCGACAACTCCTGGACGTAATGACGTGCCATTTGCATATCTACTTTTGCCAAGGTCATTTCTGCCTTAGAAATTACCATCTTGAAGAAAGGCCACTTAATATAAAAGTATTGCAGCAGCTTTAAGTGTTCTTCTGGTTCTTCGTTCAAGAATTCTTGCAAAGCTGTACCCACACCGTACCAGGAAGGCAATAAAAACCTAGTTTGTGTCCAACTAAATACCCAAGGAATTGCTCTAAGACTACTTAAATCTTTCTTACCAGATGGACGACGCGCTGGACGGGAGCTAATTTGCAATTGGCTAATTTCTTCTATTGGGGTGACTTGGTGGAAAAAGTCAATGAAATCTGGTTGTTCATAGATTAAGGAGCGATAATGAGTACGCGATCGCGCTGCTAGCTCCTCCATAATTTCATTCCAAGGTTCGATATCATCAAAACCTGTCCGCAGCAGACTGGCTTGAATTACCGCAGTGGTGATCGTTTCTAAATTGTACAAAGCCAAGTCTAGCAGAGAGTATTTAGAAGCTAAAACTTCCCCTTGTTCAGTAATCTTAATTCGTCCGTTAATACTATGACCAGGTTGAGCCAAAATCGCCTCATAAGCCGGGCCACCACCTCGTCCAACAGAACCGCCTCTGCCGTGAAAGATCCGCATATTCACGCCATACTGTTCTGCAATTTTTTGAAGTGATTTTTGGGCTTTATGAATTTCCCAGTTGCTGCTTAAAAAGCCTGAGTCTTTGTTGCTGTCAGAATAACCTAGCATCACTTCTTGTAGGTTAAGGGTGAGAGGGCAAGTAGCGGGGGATACGGGGAGATGGGATGATGCGGTGGATTGTTTCCCCGTGTCTGCGGCGTAGCCTCCAGCTAGCAAAGCACGATATAAGGGTAGTTCAAACAACTGCTGCATCACGCTTCTAGAGCGTAGCAAGTCTTCTACCGTCTCAAAAAGAGGAACTACTTGAATTGTACCTACAGCAATTGCGGGGTCAAAAAGTCTAGCTTCTTTAGCTAAAAGTAAAACTTCCAGAACGTCGCTGACTTCGCGGCACATACTAATAATGTAAGTTTGGCAGATATGAATACCAAACTCTTGCTGTAGCGATCGCACTATGCGAAAGGTTTCAATTACATCATTAGTTTTTTCCGAAAATGGCAACTCTGCCGGAATTAAGGGGCGGCGAGTTTGTAATTCCCCAGTTAGCCAAGCAACTCGCTGTGCTTCTGATAATTCATTATAAGATTGGGGTAAAACTTGCAGATATTCCAGAATTTCATTCAGCGCGTCTGAGTGACGTGAAGACTCTTGGCGAATATCCAACTGTGTCAAGTTAAAGCCAAAAATTTCTACCTGACAAATCAGATTATCTAGTTCCCGACAGCTTAAACCGGTTTCGGTCAAGTTGCGCTGAATCATCCGCAGTTCTGCTAAAAAATCCGACCCCGAACGATACATCGGTTTGTCTTCATTTTTTGGCATTTCCCGCTTATACAAAGCTAAATTGCGATCGCGGGTATTTTCCAGCCGTTTTAGCACATAAGAAAGCTTCAGCCGATAAGGTTCTTGGCGATAACGTAGTGCCAGCGCATCATATACTTCGCTCAAATGTGACTGATCTAACTCTAGTGATTCCAGCAAATCTGGTAAGACATCACTCCAGTGCATCGACACGCTTAGTAATTCAACCAGTTGCTTCACTGACTGAATATATCTTTCCAAAACCATTTTGCGCTGATAGCAAGCTGTCTGCCAGGTGATTTCTGGTGTTACCGAGGGATTACCATCTCTATCTGAACCTACCCAAGAGCCAAAAGAGCAGAAATTTTTCTGGGGTGGTTCCAACCAAGGAAAGGTTCTCTCAAGAGCATATTTAAACCGCTTATACAGTTGGGGAATGCCGTCAAATAGAACTTCTTGGAAGTAGTGCAAGGCATAATCTACTTCATCGAGTACTGTAGGCTTGAACTGGTGGAGTTCGTCCGTGCGCCACCACAAGCGAATTTCTTCAAGTAATTGTTCGCGTAATTCTGTCGCTTCCCAAGGATAGCCTCCAATTGTGCTTGCAGTACGGTTTTCTACCGTATCTAGCTGTTGCAATAAATTTACTACCTGTCGCTGCTTATCTCGGATGGTATGACGAACAATTTCCGTGGGATGAGCTGTAAACACTAAGCGCACATCTAATTGTGCTATGAGGCGTTGAATTTGCTGCGGTGGTACATTCAGTTTGAATAAATAGGGAAACAAAGCAGCAAACGTACCTTTTTGTTTTTCTTTCTGTTTAGCGGCCCAAGTCTTTGCTAGTAGATCTGC
Organism: Mojavia sp.; assembly: GCF_059505145.1. Taxonomy (NCBI): domain Bacteria; kingdom Bacillati; phylum Cyanobacteriota; class Cyanophyceae; order Nostocales; family Nostocaceae; genus Mojavia; species Mojavia sp. The sequence continues at coordinate 71,108 of NZ_JCACKA010000066.1, read as the reverse complement.
TCCTAGCGCCTTCGCTACAGGTACATCATTTTCGCTCTGGTTGGATGAATAAGTAACATTTGGTAGATTCTCTGACTCTTCTGCTTCTATTTCTGCGTCAGAATAACGAGTTAGTTGCTGCCGTTGCTCATATTCCTGCTCTATGATGTTGATCAACTGAAAATACAGAGCAAAGGCCCGAGCTGCCCTGATTGCCTCATTGATGTTTAGTTGTTCAATCAACTTGACAGCAGACGATGCTTGGTCATTAGTGGTTTGTCCTTCTGGCGAACACAGATCGCGCAGTTGCCGCAATAAATCCACCATTTTTTGACCACATTCTTGCCGCAGAACCGTTTCCCATAATTCCTCCACTATTTGGAGGCGACGACGCAAAAATAATTCTGATGCGGGATAGATGTTCGCCGCGTGAGACAAAGAGTATAAAAGGGAACTCATATTCTTTATTCTTGCAAAGACGTTTATTGTTGAGGATTCTGGGGTCAGCAAGCAAAAATTATGGAATTTGCCCTGCGTAAACCATTTTTTAGAGTAAAATTTTTAACTATTATTTATTTCGTTATCTTCTGGAAAGTCGAGTATGGGTAGGCGATCGCCCCGAAACAACTCCTCACTGGCTTGTCCCATAGCTTCTAGGGTTTTTACTGTGGCTTGCCCTGCGGTAAGCAGCATTAATATGGACGCTGTACCTATTTGTAGAAGTAAAGATTGGGGAATACTAAACAGCAACAAATTTAATTCGGGGTTAGGTGAGGTCTTTTGGGTAACAGGAGACATTGCTAATTCTTGGTTTACAGATTAGTAAAATAAACAGAAAATCCCACATTAGTAAGGCTTGCAAGTGTATATAACTATCTTTGCCCATTTTGCAAGCTAATAAGGTAACAAAAGTGTTAAAACCAAACTTCCGAGTGTGATAAATCTATGGTTCTAGTTTACAAGTACAGGCACTATCCCCCAATACTTGCTTCCTTTAAAGTTAACTGCCCATGAAAACAGCATTACTAGATCGCCAAAAATCCTTAGTGCAATGGGTAAGCCAAGCAACAGGCATTAACACTTTCGGGGTGAAAGTCCGGTTGCGGGGAAATGATTTACATATCCTTTGCGAAGGTATAGAGTGTCCACAGCGTTGGCGTACTCTGTCGGACTTACTGCAAGCAATACAGCAAACAGATTTGGATGTCCTGACAAATAACGAACAACCCTCAATATACCAAGTATTTGTCTACGGTCGGAAAAAAGGGGAGTCGCGGCCCCAATGGTGTCATCGGGTTTATTTAAATCAACTAGAACGGCACTTAGAGCAGGTCAATCAAGCTCTATTAGCGGACACGAGAAAAAGCAAACAATCGGGTGGAGCGTTAATTCTCTCTAACGAAAGTTTGGCAAAGCAAGGAAATCCAGATGCCATTGCTCGCTATCTTAGCGAAACTTTGAGTACTTTAGGTGTGGCAGTACAAGTAAAAGTCAAGCCGCCAAAGCCCACAATGAAGGGTCAGCTAGAGTCAAATCGTCTGTGGATATGTTGTTATTCGGGTTATAGTCCTGATCCTTTATTGTTAGCAGAGCCAGTATCCCAGAAGTTGCGACATCTCAAGCTGGTAGGCTATCAGGATGCAGTGATTGTTTCGCAAGTAAATGGCGAAACTACACCTGATTGGCTTTTGCGGGTGGATTTGACACCACCAGAGGTGATGCTTAAGGGATGGGCGCGTTGGGGGGATGTGCAAGCGATCGCCCGGCTGTTAACTGAGGTGTTGTTAGAGTCTCAAGTAGCCGTACAAGCTACTCTGCAAGAATCGACTCTACATATTTTTTGCACCCCAGCTTTTGACCCTTTAGAAAACGCTTCAGCACCCGATAAAACTTTATGCTTGGAGACGATCGCATCTCGACTCGAAGCGATCGCGCCCCAAGGTATTCTCGCCGCAACTGTCTATGGAAAAACAACCACCGACAAGCAGCCAGCTTGGATTGATTGGCTGTCTTTACCTGCTGCGGAGCATCCAGCCCTCGCTACATCAGCCCTCGATTTAGCAATATCTGGCGATGAACCTGCTGTACATTTTTTACTAGAGCGTTTACTCAATCCTGATTTAGATAGACGGCTGAAAACAGGCGGTCTTCGTGTCATGCTACGCCAAAAAGGTGATTTATTGCACATTATGTGTGATGCACCCGTTTGTCCAGAGCGTAAAAAAGTGGCATACGCAGTCGTGCAGTTTATCCGCCAGTTAAAAATTCCTAACATTAAGGGGGTACGTGTTTACGGTCGCCGTGCAGGTAATAAGGAACCTGTTTGGCATCACGGTGAAGATTTTGTACATCGTCAACGTTTAGTCCCAGAAGCTACCCCAGAATTTGCTGCTACTGCTATCTACGTTAACGAGCTTGTAACTACTGATACCAATGAATCAATTCTGCGTCCCGACTTAACTACCGAAGAAATCCAAACTTTGATTACAGAGGTAGCACGAGATTGGGTAACAACGGTGAGTACCACAGTGAAGAAATGGCTGCTGAGAACACAGCTATTTGCAGAACCTGACCAATCAACAGAGCCATATTTTGATTCTCAAAACCTAAAAGTCGCTTTGGTCTGGGGTAGCTTGGGGCTGTTACTCACCCTTCAAACCGATTGGGTGTTGGGTCAAATCATGTCTCGCATCACTCGCACTGCTGTACCTAGTACTCCAAAGGTCGCTAGTATTTTGACTTCATCATCTTCTCCTGAAAAGCCATCTGTAAAATTTCAGGAAAATCAAAATCACAGAACAGTATTTTTTGCTAACACTTCTAAAACTAAACCGACTGAAGGTAAGAGTTCTGCATTCAATGCTTCTGGCTTTACCCAAAGTGATGAAACTCAAACAGAAAGCCTAGTAGCTGCACCACTGAAGGAAAAAGCAACCGCAACCGCAATTCTGCTAGCCGCGCGATCGCAAATGCCCAGTTTTAATGCTAGGCAGTTAGATGAGCAAATAGCACTATATAAACAGCGTTTGGCTAAAACTGGTAAACCCCCCCAGGTTTTGATTATGGGTTCCTCCCGTGCGCTAAGAGGAGTCGATCCAGCTGCCCTTTCTCAAGCTTTGGCAACTCAGGGTTATCGCAACATTGATGTATTTAACTTTGGTATTAACGGTGCTACAGCCCAAGTTGTAGACTTTATTGTTCGCCGAGTGCTGGAACCATCGGAACTACCAAAGCTGATTATTTGGGCAGATGGTTCCCGTGCCTTTAACAGTGGTCGTAAAGATATCACTTTTAATGCGATCGCTGCATCAGCAGGCTATAAACAAGCTTTGCAGAAAGCAGTGGCAACAAACAGTAGCGATCGCTTACCCGAAAACTCTGAGACTTCATCTGACGAGGAAAAAACTAAAACAGAAAAGCCCGAAATGAGTAGCTATCAGCTTGCCAATAAATGGTTAAATCAGGCTGTAGCTGCTGCTTCTGCTAGCTACCAAAACCGAGACCAAATTAAAGATTTACTACGCAAACAACTCAACTCGTTGCCTTTAGCTAGCGATCGCACTCAGGCAAGTACATCACCCACACAGCTAAAAACCGATTCCTCAGAAGAGGATACTTCCTTACAAGCGGTTGACTTTGATGGTTTTCTACCTTTGTCTATCCGCTACAATCCCGCTAGATATTATCAAAAACACCCCAGAGTTTCAGGAAATTACGACAGCGATTATCAATCTTTCCAAGTAGTCGGTGAACAAGATACCGCCTTCCAATCATTGCTGCGGTTTACACAGGATAAAAAAATTCCTTTAGTGTTTATCAACCTACCCGTTACCGCAGATTATCTCGATCCAGTACGTAAAAAGTACGAGCAAGAGTTTCAACAATATATGTTGGATGTGTCTAATAATTCAAACTTTATCTATCGAGATATCAGTCATCTGTGGACAAAAATCAATAACTACTTTTCTGACCCCAGCCACCTCAACCGCTTTGGAGCTTACGAAGTCTCGAAGAAGTTAGCTCATGATCCAATGATTCCTTGGCCTACAAAATAGTTAAAGGAGAAAATAAGCAATGGCTATTGAATATTGACGGTTTATTATAGGCTATTAACTCTGAAATATTGCTATGGACACTTGATTATTTAAATGAACTTTATATCAATTTTTTACGGGCTTTTTTTGCTGAGTGTGCTAGTAATTTACTGGACTGTGACAGAACAGAAATCGCAGTTATGGATACTGTTGATTGCCAGCATAATTTTCTATTCATCTTTACATATTCAGTATCTACCACTACTATTAACGCTTACTTTTATTAATTTTCGTCTAGGGCGAGAAATTGGGAAAAATACCTCACCTGGACAGCATTCTCTTGACTGGGAAATTTCTAACGAAGAGTGGCAGTTTGCCCAAGCCGACTGGAATCTGCGTCGTCTCAAGCTTTTGTGGTTAGGGGTAATTTTAAATGTTTTACTCCTGTTAGGATTTAAATACCTAGCACCCTGGTTGAGTTCTGTATTTCCTTGGTCAACAAACTCACAAGATGCTTCTTTTAAATTTATTGCACCTTTGGGAATTTCATTTTTTACCTTTGAGTGCATTTCTTATTTAATAGATGTCTATCGTGGGGCGCCTGCTACTGAACAATTTATTAAGTTCGCTGCTTATAAATTATTCTTCGCCAAACTAATTTCCGGGCCGATTACTCGCTACCACAACCTAGCGAATCAATTCCATCATCTGCAAATTCCTACTCCTGATATAGTCGCACAGGCATTGTGGTTGATTGCTAGAGGTGCAGTAAAAAAAGGAATTTTGGCAGACCATTTGGGTATTTTTGTCGATTTATGTTTTGGCAACTTGCAACGAGCAGGTAGTACCGATCTCTGGTTAGCCACATTTGCCTATGGCTTACAGTTGTATTTAGATTTCAACGGTTATGTAGACATTGCCCGTGGTAGTGCTTTGCTATTTGGCTTAGTTTTACCTGAGAATTTTGACTTTCCCTACTTCAGCACCAGTATTGCGGAATTTTGGCGGCGCTGGCACATGACTCTGGGAGATTGGCTACGTAACTATGTCTACTTTCCTTTGGGTGGTTCCCGTCGGGGTTTAAAGCGCACCTGCTGGAATTTATTAATTGTGATGTTGATTGCTGGTATTTGGCATGGCTCTGCCTGGGGTTTTGTCGTTTGGGGTGCATATCACGGATTAGCTTTGATAGTTCATCGACTCACAGATGCTTTAAGCGAGCGCTTTGAGAATTTAGAGCATTTTTGGCAAAATCCTCTGGGGATATTTTTAGCTTGGCTGTTAACTCAACTTATGGTTTTTACCTCTTGGATTTGGTTTCGCCTACCCAACCTCCAAGAATCTTCTTTGGTAATTCAACATCTCTGGGGTCATCCTGCTGATGTCCAGTTTGCTCAAAAAGTCTATGTAGAAGCTCTAAATATCAGCCAATACCAACTTGCTTGGATATTGGGGGTTTTAGCTGTTCTTATGACCTTAGTTTATACTTTCAAGAGTCGGCTAAAGTTAGAGTTCAACTGGCCCGTTAAGCTTGTCTTTGTACCTCTTTGCCTCTACGCGGTTTGGTTATTAGCCCCCGAAGGCGGCTTACCATATATCTACTTTGATTTTTAATTAATCTTTATTGCTGGAAAGGGTGGGTAATGCCTACCCTTAATGTTACATTTTTTAATAAAAGTTAATTACTGTTAATTACTAATTATTGTTTATTAACTATTGTTAAGTAGAAAAGAATCAATAATATTTTTAATTTAAATTCATGTACACTGAGTGATTACAGGTGCAATTAATTCACCTGATTAATTTTCTCAAAACTAACATCGCACTCATAAAACAATGACAACAACCTTACAACGGCGCTCTGGCACCAGTGTATGGGAACGGTTTTGCGAGTGGATCACCAGCACCGAAAACCGGATTTATATCGGTTGGTTCGGCGTACTGATGATTCCAACCCTGCTAGCCGCTACCACCTGCTTCGTAATCGCTTTCATCGCTGCTCCTCCAGTGGACATCGATGGTATCCGTGAACCAGTTGCAGGTTCCTTAATCTACGGAAACAACATCATTTCTGGTGCAGTAGTTCCTTCCTCCAACGCTATCGGTTTGCACTTCTACCCTATCTGGGAAGCAGCTTCCTTAGATGAGTGGTTGTACAACGGTGGCCCTTACCAGTTGGTAATTTTCCACTTCTTGATCGGTTGCGCTTGCTACCTCGGTCGTCAGTGGGAATTGTCCTACCGCTTGGGTATGCGTCCTTGGATCTGCGTAGCTTACTCCGCACCTTTGGCTTCTGCTACCGCAGTATTCTTGATCTACCCCATCGGGCAAGGCTCCTTCTCTGATGGTATGCCCTTGGGTATCTCTGGAACCTTTAACTTCATGATTGTGTTCCAAGCAGAACACAACATCCTGTTGCACCCCTTCCATATGTTGGGTGTAGCTGGTGTATTCGGCGGTAGCTTGTTCTCCGCTATGCACGGTTCACTAGTAACTTCTTCCTTGGTGCGTGAAACCACCGAAACCGAATCTCAAAACTACGGTTACAAGTTCGGTCAAGAAGAAGAAACCTACAACATCGTTGCGGCTCACGGCTACTTCGGTCGTTTGATTTTCCAATACGCTTCTTTCAACAACAGCCGTTCTTTGCACTTCTTCTTGGCTGCTTGGCCAGTTGTCGGTATCTGGTTTACCGCGCTGGGTATCAGCACCATGGCGTTCAACTTGAACGGTTTCAACTTCAACCAATCTGTGATTGATTCTCAAGGTCGCGTCATTGCTACCTGGGCTGATGTCATCAACCGCGCTAACCTGGGTATGGAAGTTATGCACGAGCGTAACGCTCACAACTTCCCCTTAGACTTGGCTTCTGGTGAAGTTACCCCCGTTGCTCTGACCGCTCCTGCTATCAACGGCTAATACTGAAACTTAGCTAAATAAAAAAGCGCCCTCCATTTCTGGAGGGTGTTTTTTTTAGGAATCTATAGATACACACCAATTGGTGACTAAACATTTCGCGTTCCCAAATTAGATACAGATAGGTATTAATTCGGGGGTTTGCAAATTTTGTTGATGTTATGGTCTGGATATTCTCTTGAAAACTACAAATCAAACGATGGAGACTTGTACTGTACCAGGCTGTAACCAGTCAGTTTCAAAACCAGGTCACAAGCTTTGCTATGAACATTGGAAAGCAAATAATCTAAAAGTGAGTAATGCAAACACTTCTAAGTCTGCTACTCTTTCCTCTTCTAACCTATTACTGTCAACTACGAAAATTAGTGAGCAGCTAGGCTTATCTAGGAATAAGATTAATCCTATCCTTGCTGAATTAGGGTTGCTAGATAAAGTTCCGAATGGTTGGCTAGCTACACGTTTAGGTCTTAGCTTTGGAGCAGTTCAGAAGCATGAGGAGAAAAATAATAAGCCTTATGTTCTTTGGCCAGAGGAAATTCTTAATAATCAAATTTTTGTTGCTGAACTCCGCAAAACAAGTCAACATGAAGATGTCAAGCCTACCTCACTTGAAAGTAATGCTAGCTTAGGCTTTCGTGAGAAATTTCAGGCGGGGGAGTACCGCACAACAGACGGACACTGGGTTCGTTCAAAAGCAGAGTTGGCAATCGATAACTGGTTATATATGGCGGATATTGTTCATGCTTATGAACGAAAGCTTCCTGTAGAAGAAGAAGTTTTCTGTGACTTCTATATTCCATCAGGTAAAGTTTATATAGAATATTGGGGTTATGAAAAAGAGGAGTATTTATCACGTAAGCGGGAGAAACAACGTATCTATCAAAAATATGAGTTCAATTAAATTGAACTGTCTGATTTACACCCGAAAAAGCGGGAAACTTGGTAGCCTCGTCTCTTCAGAGCGAGGCGGAAAAGTGACTCGTGCGGCTTCAGCCGTCTAGTAGTGATGCGGGTCTTCAATGTACTTCTGGATAATTTCAGCACTAACATTACCTGCTGTGCTAAAAAAGTAGCTTTTACTCCATAAACTAGGCAGTTTCAGTAGTTCAGGAAACTCTTTGCGTAGATAATTTGAAGACCTCGCTTTAAAAGCCTTAACAACTAAATGAATTGGATCTGTTGGGTTAATCTCAACAAATAAGTGGATATGGTCTGGGGCAATTTCTAAAGCTCGGATGTTCCACTTTTTCTCTGTAGCTAATTCTTGCCATATTTGATAGAGACGATTTCTGACTTCACCTTTTAAAACTGGTTTACGCCGCTTTGGGATGAAAACGAAATGAAAAATAGCCAAGCCTACAAAGTGATTATAGTGCTGATACTCAAAAGTCTATTTACGCATGAAGTCTCGCCATTTTTCAACCATCATATTTAGCTTCATTATCTTGTGATCTACTGTCGTTTAGTCTAAAGATATCAACAAAATATGTATGGATGCCAACAGACGTTAATTCACGCACCACCTGATGTTCAGGCTGTTATTGAGTACCTATGCACAGAGTCTAACAAGGTTTGGAACTGTTCTGTTTACTACGCTAGGCAAATCTATTTTAAGACTGGCAAGATAATTAAACGTGCTGAAATATGTGCTGAAATGACTCGCTCCAAGAACAGGCATTTTGGAGCAATGTATGTGTCCTCAGCGCAGCAAACTTGCAATAATGTCGCAGAAGCTTTCAAATCATTCCAAAAGTTAATGAAACTTTGGAAGTGTGGGGAACTTCAAGACAAACCCTCGCTGCCTAAATATCGCAAAAACGGACTATTCACAGTCACTTACCCTAAACGATGGTTAAAGTTGACAGAAGAAGGCATCAGAATTCCGCTAGGGAATCAGGTAAAAGCTTGGTTCGGTATTGACGCATTTTTTCTACCAATGCCATCTAATTTGAAGTGGGAAAATATCAAAGAAATTAGGATTTTACCTAGAAACAGATGTTTTTATAGCGAATTTGTTTATCCTGTTGAAGATGCCAAATCTCAATTGGATGTAAGCAAAGTACTAGGGATTGATCATGGAATTGATAATTGGTTGACTTGCGTTAGCAATGTCGGCACAAGTTTTATTATTGATGGGAAGCATCTCAAGTCTCTCAATCAATGGTACAACAAGCGAGTTGCCACTTTAAAAGAGAATTAACCTCAAGGTTTCTGGTCTAAGCAACTAGCTGCAATCACCGAAAAACGTAACCGTCAGATAAAGGATGCTGTGAACAAAGCAGCAAGACTAGTTATTAATCACTGCCTAAAAAATGGTATTGGTCGAATTGTTTTTGGGTGGAACCAAAGACAAAAAGATAAGTCTAATATGGGGCGTAAAGCTAATCAGAAATTTGTTCAAATCCCTACAGCCAAACTCAAAGAACGTATTTCTCAACTTTGTCAACAATACGGAATTGATTTTGTAGAAACCGAAGAAGCCAATACCTCTGCTGCCTCGTTTATAGATAGTGATAGCCTACCCAAACATGGTGAAAAACCCGATAGTTGGAAGTCATCAGGTAAGCGAGTAAAGCGTGGATTATTCCGTACTGCAAACAATTGGTACATTAACGCAGATGCCAATGGAGCAGCAAACATAATTTCTAAAGTAGCGACAACATTGGGTCTTGACCTCAGTGGAGTCAGTAGAGGCGAATTGACTACGCCGTTAAGAGTTCGTTTGTGGACTCTTAAGAATCCCCCGACTGTTTAAATCAGCGAAGCGAAATTTAAACAGTCGGGGGAGTGTCAAATTAAGAACCTTGATGATCACTTACCACAGATGCTTAGAGTGTTCGGTATTGTAGTAAGTTAAAAACTGATGTTGCAAATTGGTCAACAATCAAAATCATATTTATTAAATGAATAGTAATTTATAATACTTAAAATAAAGTGTAGTCAAACTTGTATTACTGAATAATACTATCTGTAATGGATACAGATATTAAACAATTAATTATTACAAACTATTAGTAAAACTTAAATTAAGTTTATTGAAAAATAGAAATAGTTAATGTAAAACCTGATATTAGAGAGCCGGGATAGTTTTCCCTGTGATTTCACCGTCTCCCTTGGAAAATAGGTTAGCAGTATTTTTGGTGTGAGGTAATTGAGCAGAATCCCGGTGATCAGGGAGAAGGTATTGGCAGAGTATTTAAAAAACCAAAATTCTCAAATCTTAAGGCTTGAGAAAGTTTGTTGTTAGCGTTTAATCAAGAATACAGCCATGACCACAACTCTAAGAAGAGGCGAAAGCGGTAAACTGTGGGATCGGTTCTGCGAATGGATTACTAGTACCGAAAATCGGCTTTATATCGGCTGGTTCGGGGTTTTAATGATTCCTACCCTGTTGACCGCTACCATTTGTTTCATTATTGCATTTATTGCTGCGCCACCCGTTGATATTGACGGGATTCGTGAACCTGTTGCAGGTTCTTTACTATACGGCAATAACATCATTACTGGTGCTGTTGTGCCTACATCTAATGCCATTGGTTTGCACTTCTATCCAATTTGGGAAGCTGCTTCGATGGATGAATGGCTTTACAATGGCGGCCCTTATCAGCTAATCGTCTTGCATTTTCTCATTGGTATCTTCTGCTGGCTAGGTCGGCAATGGGAGTTAAGCTATCGTCTGGGAATGCGTCCCTGGATTTGTGTTGCTTACTCTGCACCTGTAGCTGCTGCGACTTCTGTTTTTTTAATTTACCCAATTGGTCAAGGTAGTTTTTCGGATGGGATGCCTTTGGGTATTAGTGGAACATTTAACTTTATGTTAGTGTTCCAAGCAGAGCATAACATTCTGTTTCACCCGTTCCACATGTTTGGTGTGGCAGGTGTATTCGGCGGTGCATTATTCTGTGCAATGCATGGTTCTTTGGTGTCTTCCTCGTTAGTTAGAGAGACGACTGAGGTTGAATCCATCAACTATGGATACAGATTTGGTCAAGAACAAGAAACCTACAGCATTGTAGCGGCTCACGGTTACTTTGGACGGTTGATTTGGCAATATGCCAGCTTTAATAATTCTCGTTCTTTGCACTTTTTCTTGGCTGCTTGGCCTGTAGTTTGTATCTGGTTGGCGGCTTTGGGTATCAGCACAATGGCGTTTAACTTAAATGGGTTCAACTTTAACCAATCAGTGCTTGATTCTCAAGGTCGTGTAGTTAGTACGTGGGCAGATGTGGTCAACCGTGCCAATCTAGGGATTGAAGTAATGCACGAACGCAATGCTCACAATTTCCCGTTAGATTTGGCATTTGATGAAGCAATACCTGTAGCGTTATCAGGTCTTGCAATTCATAGCTAATCTTAGGATAGGATAAATTAAAAGCGCTCTCTAGTTAGAGAGCGCTTTTTTATGGAACTATAGATGCACACAGAGCAATAAAGAAGAGATAGGAAAAATATTGGTGTATCCAAGTAAATTTACAAAATTGTTACTCTTTTATATCAAGAAAATATGAGATTTGAGATTTAGATCAGATTTTCAATAATGAATTCAATATAAAATCTAAAACTTAAATTCAAAAATCACAATGGCAGACCTCACTCCTAATTCTAGTTTTAGTTTGACGCTTCGCTTGCAGATTCCCAATCGTGTAGGGATGTTGGCGTCAGTAACCCAGGCGATCGCCTCCAGTGGTGGACTACTAGGACAAATTGATTTAATCGAGCAAACCCGCAAAGAGTCCACCCGCGATATTACAGTTGATGCTGCTAGCACTGAACACGCTGAAACCATTGTGCAAGCAGTGAAAGCATTACCAAACATTAAGGTGCTGAGTGTGTATGACCGCACCTTTAATTTGCATCGCGGGGGCAAAATCAGCATTACCAGCAGAATTCCGCTAAAAAGTGTTTCTGACCTAGCAATGGCATATACGCCAGGAGTTGGTCGGATTTGTACTGCGATCGCCCAAGACCCAGAGGAAGTTTACAATTTAACAATCAAACAAAATACTGTTGCCATTGTTACAGATGGCAGCGCTGTTCTAGGGTTAGGAAATCTTGGCCCAGCTGCTGCCCTACCAGTGATGGAAGGCAAGGCGATGCTGTTCAAAGAATTTGCCGGGCTGGATGCTTTTCCAATCTGCCTAGCCACCCAAAATACAGATGAAATTGTCCAGGCAGTTAAAAATATTGCTCCAGTTTTTGGGGGTGTAAATTTAGAAGATATCTCTGCTCCTCGCTGCTTTGAAATTGAACGGAGATTGCGACAAGAATTAGATATACCAGTTTTTCATGATGACCAGCATGGTACAGCAATTGTCACCTTGGCAGCCTTATTTAACTCTCTGAAACTCGTGCATAAGTCAATGGAGGAAATCCACATCGTAATTAACGGTGCTGGGGCTGCTGGGGTAGCGATCGCTCGGTTGCTGGGCAAAGCGGGAGCAGAAAAAATCTGGATGTGTGACTCTAAAGGAATTATTTCTACTAGTCGCACCGATCTGACGGAGGAAAAGCGGGAGTTTGCTGTAAAAGCCCAAGGTACTCTAGCAGGTGCGATGCAAGGCGCAGATGTATTTATTGGTGTCAGCGCACCAGGAGTTTTGACACCAGAAATGGTGCAATCAATGGCGAAAGACCCAATTGTGTTTGCAATGGCAAATCCCATTCCAGAAATTCAGCCAGAATTAATTCACAACAATGTCGCTGTCATCGCCACTGGTCGCAGTGATTACCCAAATCAAATTAATAACGTCTTAGCTTTTCCGGGAGTATTTCGCGGTGCTTTAGATTGTCGGGCCCAGACAATTACCGCCACAATGTATCTGGAAGCAGCAAGTGCGATCGCGTCCTTAGTCAAACCTTCAGATTTGGATCGGGAACATATTATTCCTTCGGTCTTCGATCCGCGTGTTGTCACTGCTGTTGCTGCTGCTGTACAACAAGCAGCACGGCAAGAAGGTATTGCTCGGAGTTGATTAAATTCTGGGATGGGTATCTTACCTGTCCCAGGTAAGTCAAGGGTAATTTTAGATAGTGATGAATCCAAAATATTGGCACAAACCAGATGCCGACTCCACAAACAAAGGTTATTTTTGTTGTGATAATTGATTAATAAAAGCAGTGTGTTCTGTGGTGTTTAGTCCTTTCTGCAATACAGCCAGAACCTCTGCCAAATTTCCTTCAATTAAGGCATCTGCTGCTAACCATAAACCAGGAAAAACTTCGCTTTTAATTGCACCATCTGCATCAGGTTCTAGGGTGACATACTCTTGTCCCCTCAACTTGAACCAATTAAGTTTTTTATCAAAAGTTTGCCAAACAATATACTCTTGTACTCCATTGCGGCGATAAACATTCAGCTTTTCATGCAAATCGTAGGAAGCACTGCTGGCTGCAATTTCCACAATTAATTCTGGTGCGCCTTCAACATAATCATCATCGCTAATATATGATGTACCCACGTTATCGATTCGTAGTAGCGCATCTGGCTGGGGTTCGTTATCCAAATCTATACGAGTAGTACCATTGTCGATTAAATCAGTACCAGGTGTTGCCACACAGTAGAAACCTAACCAAGTGATAATTTGAGCGTGGGGTCTACCATGCTTGGCTGCACGCACTGGCGATGGCATATACACTTTTCCTTCAATTAGTTCAGCTTTTTTGACGCTTGGCATTGCTTGATAACGTCGCTCAAATTCATCGCGTGTTAAGCGATCGCCATTTTCTAAAGGAGGTAATTTAACAGATTCTTGCTTTTGGACAACCATTTATAATTCCTTGGCGAAATTAAGCTTTTTTATCTCACGCAAAGACGTTAATTTACAAACAAAATTAGCGTCTTTGCATAGGTTTTATTCTGCATTCAAAAATTCTAAATAGCCATTGCTGAGTTCTTTCACAGCCGAGTCATAAAACTGCTTACCGTGTTCTGGAGTAGCCAAAGCGGGATTTGAACCCATGCGTCCATCTGGGTAACGTACTCTAAAGTCAGCCGCACTATAAATATTGTGTCCAGTTGCGACTTCTGGTGAGAGAGGTGCTTGCTTTATCACCTCTGGATAAACATACTGGGTGACGGCTACTTCACTTGGCGTTGCATGGGAGCCTTCTTGATCACCGTATAATTCTTTAGCAAGTTTGTATACAGAACTGCACATAAACCAGTTCGCTACTTGGCATTGTACCCGATGTGCATTGGCAATCTGCAAATCTTCTAAATGAGCATAAGTCTCGGAGAAAGCTGCTTTGAGGGTAGCGATATTGCCACCATGTCCGTTGATAAAGTAGAACTTGGTAAAACCAGCTTTGGCTAAACAAGTTACATAGTCTCGCACCAGCTGAATCAAAGTAGTGGGACGCAGACTTATTGTTCCAGGAAAGGCGGTATGGTGCAGTGCCATGCCAACATTAATTGTCGGGCCAACCATTGCTTGGGTTGCTTCGCCCACACCACGGGCGATCGCTTCTGCACAAATAGCATCAGTGCCAATTAGTCCGGTTGGCCCATGTTGCTCTGTGGAACCAATAGGTAGAATAATACCTCCAGACTGCTGTAAATAAGCTTCGACTTCGTGCCAGGTACTTAAATGTAGTAGCATTTTTGCTTAATTCCTTTTTAAAATTGCAGTAGGTAGCAACCTTTTTCTGCTAGGTAGCATCATTCTATAAATAACCACCCATAACAAGATTATGAACCTCTTTGTTTCAGGTGGAGGTAATCGCTATGAAATACTCTCGTATTTGGCAAAACTTTACCGGATTAGCGTTAGAATTTCTTTTGCTTAACAGTGTTATCCCTTCTCCTGCTTGGGCGGGACGCTATGTTTTCAACCAAACCCCCCAAACAATTGAACGCTATTTTGGGCGTTATAATACCAAAAAATCTAATGGTAAGGTTATCACGTATACTTATGCTCCAAAAAGCTTCCGACGGCTATTTCCCCAGTTCCCTAAAAGTAATTTTTCGATCACTTTTATCAACAACCAAGCAAAATATATTACTTTAAATTTTAACGGAGATTTTTATAAATATTCAGGCAGCTTTAATTATGATAAAGCTGAAGCAATAAAATTCTAAAACTATATATTTGGATATCAACCACCAATTTGGTAAGAGATTTCTGCCAAATTTGGTGGTAATGAAACTGTATGTTTTTATGAGTATTGTCTGGGAGATGGAGTTGCAACGACTTTTGATAGATACGGATATAAGCAATTTACAGATTCTGCCACTTTATCCTACAACACTCGTTGCGAACCCCTATATAATCGACATCAAAATTGATTTATAAGTTGTTGGTTTTTTAGATAATGGAGGAGGCACGGGGAACCACTTTACATTTTGACTAATCAAAATTGAGGCGTTCTTGACTGGGTTGATGCTCAATTTTTATTTCCATGCTGGGATTTCTCAAATTTAGTTAGCAATAAGATTGGATATCCTCTCCACATTGATCTACTAAATAGCATAGAGCGCGAAAACGCAAGCCTACTAATTGCTCGTAAAGCGGATTAAGCTTACACATAGGAGGAATATGGGCGATTTTGCGTCCAAAAAGCATAATATCGCGCTCAAAGGGGCACTGTGCCGGTACTAGTTTAGCAATAAATTTAGCTAATTTACGATTTTGTATTTCTAGTTGATCAAGCCATTCACGTAGCGGTTGCAGTAAATCAAATTTAAGTTGAGCAAATTGTTTGTCATTACCTGCTTGTTTCTTTTCCTCAACAGCGTTAACAAAAGCAGGGAGAATAATATGCTTAGTTGTTGTGTTGTTCATAATTGGGATTAAGGTATTTTGGTGTATATGAACTATTTACCAATATGTAGTATTACTATGCTCTTATATCTGCAATTGTCTTGCTAAGTGCAATACAATTAAGATAAGCACAATAAGTTAATTTGCATGAAAGTTGCAAGCAAATGGTGCAACTAATTGATATTTAAACGCACCACATGCTGAAGAACTGTCGACTTAAATACAAAATACCAAAGAAAATATAAAAATGGTATCTTTCAAAGTTACTGATTACTGATATTGCACATAGCAATCTTATATATTGAATTTAAATGCATAGCTATAAAACTGCATAGTATCCTAAGATGTACTTTTAGGAAGGAAAATCCAGTTTTGCTCTTACTACAGCCAGATTTCGCCAATTTTATTGTATAATACCTAAGAATTTTCAGGTAATAATTATCTAGTAATATAGTTACATAGATTACATAAGTTTATCTAATTAAAATTCATACGGTTAACAACACATATTTTGATAAGTGCAAGCTAATACAACGTTTCAAATATTTCATCAAAGTTTAGTAGGCGCTAAACAACCTGAATGT
The DNA here is from genome assembly GCF_059505145.1 of Mojavia sp. Classification (NCBI taxonomy): domain Bacteria; kingdom Bacillati; phylum Cyanobacteriota; class Cyanophyceae; order Nostocales; family Nostocaceae; genus Mojavia; species Mojavia sp. The sequence goes on along the minus strand of NZ_JCACKA010000066.1, from coordinate 54,836 downwards.
AAGGCAACTTTTTTGTATCAAAAAATAAAGATTAATTAGAACTTTTCAAGGCAGAGGTTCATCGAACTGACGTGGAATTAGCAACATACGCCAGTAGGTTAAGCCGATCTGCTCAACCAAAAAATCTTAATGCATAAACCACTGTATAACCGATTCTGAAAACTGCCGCGATTTCTGACTCTGCAAAGTAGTTAAGTTGCTCCTGATTGCAGAGTATCAGGATCAACACCGAGCGATCGCAACCTTGCCTTTAATTGTTCTACTTGTAATTGTGCTTGTTCTGCTCGTTGGCGTTCCTGTTCTGCTCGTTGGCGTTCCTGTTCTGCTCGTTGGTGTTCTTGTTCTGCCCGTTCTTCTGCCTGTTGTCTGGCTAAAACTTCTTGCCGTAAAGCTTCTGCCAGTTCATCGGGGATCAGCAGCTTTTCTCCTGTATCCTCTCGATAAAACCCTATCAGCCGTCCTTCAACCTGTAAACGCAGTTGTAACTGTTCACTGCGACTATCTGAGATCGGTTCGTAAGTTTCTCCCCGCAGGCGATAACCGTGTAATTGCTGTTCTACCCATTCGCCTTTGGGGTCAAATAGCCAGTATTCCTTGACTCCTAGCTGTTCGTAGAGGGTTTTTTTAAAGATTTGGTCTTGATCCTTAGTACCTACAGATGTCATTTCAAAAATTACTGTGGGTACTTGACCTTCTTCCCAGATTTTATAATTGTCTCGACCGCCAGGTGTCACATCAAAAATTACCATCACATCTGGAGCAACCCGTAACTTGGGAAAGCCTTGTGCATAGTAAAGAAATTGATTACCCAACACTGTCGCCTGACGACCCGCCAGATATTGTTTGAGTACTGCTAAGGTGGTTAGCAAGACATAAAGGTGGTCATAGGTTTCCGCCACTGGTTGACCATCAGCACTGGGGTAGAAGATTTCAGATTCGATGCTGACAGGTACAATAGCTGTCATGATTATAAATTCAGTGCTACTAACTCATTTTAGAACAATAATTCTCTTAACTTTGCAAAGCGCGATCGCTTTCCCTCATAGTCCAATATTTATCTCAACTCTAATCCACTAGATTAACTGTAGTGCTTTGTAAAATCATTCGCGTCAACTCACAAAATCCTTCCACTTCCGCAGCATTGGTAATATAAGCGGGCTGATGCTGTAACTGATTGGCATACTCCAATACATTCGCCACACCTACAGAAATCGGAAAATAACGCCGATCAAATAAACTTTCATCATTAGGGCTATCACCAACTGTGACAATCTGTTCTGGAGAGTATGGTTGGAAGTGTTCCTGCAATACCCGCAGCAAACCAACAGCCTTATCTTGTCTTTGGGGTTTAATATGGCACTGCACATTGCTGTAGGTAAATCCCCAACTCATTTCCTGACAGAAATGGCCTAAAGTTTGTAGTTCACTTGGACTTAAAGAAGCTACATCAAAAGTCCAGTCAGTAATCCGAAAGCGGTTATCGGCAGATTCTTGGATTTGGGGAAATTGAGTCTGTAATTGCAAAAAAGCAGCTGCCAATTGCTGGCGATGGCTAGTTAAGTCGGGTATTGGCGTTAAAGTTGCTGGTTTATCACTCCCAGATAAATAGAATAAACCGCCGTTTTCTGCAATAGCACCCACGACTGGCATCAAGCTACTCAGTCCACTCACCCACCCAGCTGAACGTCCTGTGACAATCAATACTTTGATGTTGGCTGCTGCCAAATCTTCTAAAGCTTGCAGCAGTGGAGTTGTAAATTTGCCTTGCCTAGTCAGAGTACCGTCCATATCTGTGGCAACCAGACGAATATTGCTCAAGCAGGTGGATGAAACCTCTGACAGTTGCCCCAGGTTTAGGGAACGCCCAGCAGGGACGTTTAGGTGTCTATACATAGGCTGTTGAGGAAAAGCTGTAAAAAATAATAATGATACAGCAAGATGACATCATGAATTTGGGCATCCTAAAAATCAGGAGTCAAGTTTTTTAGTTTGCCAACTATGCCCTCTTCGTTGTTTCTTGCCCAATCCTCCGGGACAAAGATTAAAAAAGCATCCCAGGAAGTGCCACTAAACGATCCTCAAACACCGCCATTCTTGGTGGTAACCTCTGGAGGACTGGCTTTGATGGTAATTGCTTTGATTGTCTATATCAAAATTTTGATGAATCGGCTGGAGAAAAAACTTAAATTTGAACAATTCCGGGCCCGAGAACTAGAGAAAAAGTTTAAGCTAGCCCTGGAAACAATTCGCAACATGGAAACCAACCCCGACTTGGTTAACTCACGGGACTTTAACCTAGATTATCTCCGAATGAGGATGTCAGAGGAGGTATTCCATTATGCGATCGTTAATCAAATTAAAATCATGGCTAAAGATAAAATTTCTCAAGCTCTGCGTCCAAATCAAGCCCAACAAGGGACACTAGGGATTGCTAGTACTGGACGGCAGGTAGATGAAATTTTTGATGTAGAGTATGAGACTGGCACTCCACCAAACACTGCTAAACGAGTGCTGTTTCGTATTCAAATTCGGTTAATGAAGTTACCAACACAAACAACTTCTGCTACTATTAGCCAAATCATTGATTGTATTGAAACTTACCTTAGTCCTATACAAGATGAAGATAATTGGCAACCAACAATTCAAGGTCGTGTTGCCCATATGCATTGGGATCAAAAGGCTAAACCTACACCTCTACTAGTGCTGGAACAATCAAATGAAGGTGTCAATGTTACTTTCCGCACTAGTCGTCAACCTAATAGCTTAAAATAGTAGCATTTGCCTAGAACCAAACAATCAGGCTCTGCTAATTAATCATCCGGTTTTAGGGTGCAGTTCTATCATAGTTATGAGTTATGATTCTTAACTCCAGAATCATAACGGCTAACCATACTTTGAGAATCACGCGCCAAAAGACCATCTTCCATTTCGACGATGCGATCGGCTATATCTAGAATACGGTTATCATGGGTCACCAACAAGATAGAAGTTCCTTGGTCTTTGGCAAGACTCTGCATGATTTCCACAACATCACGTCCAGATTGTTTGTCTAAAGCGGCGGTTGGTTCGTCTGCGAGTACTAGTGGGGGACGATTGACCAATGCACGAGCGATCGCAATCCTTTGTTTTTGTCCACCAGAAAGATTATCTGGATAATAATTGATTTTCTCCTCTAAACCAACTGCCCCAAGCATAGTTTCTGATTTAGCAATTGCTTCACTTTGAGCAATCTCGTCATTTAACTCCACTGCCATTTGCACATTTTGTCTAGCAGTTAAAAATCCCAGCAAATTGTGAGCTTGAAAAATATAACCGATTTTGCGCCTGGCCTGCACTAATTGGTTTTGGCTAGCACCAATTAGTTCTGTACCTAAAAATTTTAAACTACCCTCTTGTACAGACCGTAAACCGCCAATCAAGCTCAGTAATGTTGTTTTTCCTGAACCCGATGGGCCAGTCATAATGACAATTTCACCAGGATATATTTCCAGGTTTATATCAAATAAAATCTGTCTTTTCAGCGCGCCTCTGCCATAGTAGTGATTGAGATTTTTAATGGCAATTACAGGTTCTTGTCTCATCATAAAGTGAATAGCTATAAGTTAGCAGTTCCGAGACGGAACTGTAGTGCCCATAAAGAGTTATGATTTATTAATTATAAAATATATAATTTGATAATTACTGTTCATTTATATTGATTTTACTATTTATGAATTAGCAGTAATTACGTATTAGTTAATAAATCACACTTAAAATATATCTGCTGGATCGGCAGAGCGTAATTTACGTACAGCAATAGCTCCAGAAATAAAGCACATTACCATAGTTAGAATTAATACTGTAACTGCACGTCCAACACTCATAAAAACTGGCAAAAGTGTGGCATCTCTAGCAGCTTTATACATAAATAAAGCAAAAGTAAATCCGGGTAAATATCCAATGACTGCTAGAATGAAAGCTTCTTGTAAAATAACAGTTAATAAATAGTTTTGTGTATATCCTATTGCTTTGAGGGTAGCATATTCAGCCAGATGATCAGCAACTTCAGTATAAAGAATTTGATAAACAATCACTGTCCCTACAATGAAACCCATAATTGTACCTAAAGTAAAAATAAACCCAATAGCTGTGCTACTAGCCCAGTAATTGCGCTCAAATTCTATAAATTCTTCTTTAGTTAAAACATTGATTTCTTCTGGCAAATAACTTCTTAAACTCTGGGTTACAGCAATTATATCGGCTCCTGGTTTTAATCTAATTACTCCAATATCAATTAAGCCTCGTTGACGGTTGTTAAATATCCGCAAAAAGTTAACATCACTAGTAATTAAATTACCGTCAGCCCCAAATGATGCGCCTAGGGTAAATAGCCCCCCTACTTTGATGCGCCTTCTACGTACTTCCGCCGTCACAGTTTTTCCTTCCTCGAAATTGGTAGCAATTGGCCCATACTCTACCCTAGAAGAACGGTCGTATAAAACTACATCAGGCAGTTTAAGTTGCTCTAAATTTTCCGGAACTCCAGGTAAGTTAAATAAGTTAACTTCTGGATTAAAGCCAAATACAAGAATACTTCGAGGGCGACCTGTTACAGGATTTTTCCAACTTGTATAGTCTAAATATATAGGATGTACTGATTGTACTGCTGGTAAATCTAAAGCTTTATACAAACGCCTTTGAGAAAAACTTTTCATCGACAGTACAGCGTTAGATTGACTATTAATTAAAATAATCTCGCCTTGCAAGCTAGTGTGGAATCGAACGTTACTATAATATAAAGCATCCCGGAAACCGATCTGCATAAACATCAATATATCTGCAAAGCCAATTCCTGCTATAGCCACAGCTAAACGTGTTTTTTCTCTTGTCAATTGTAGCCATGATAGAGGTATTTTTCTATTGTTTTTAGAATGAAAAATGTTAGTAATTAGTTCATTAATCATTATTCATATCAATTTTGTATTTAGGCTAAATTGGTGACCAAAGCATACTTTGGTAATTTCAGTAAATACATTAAGTTTTAAAATCAAAAGCATTTTGCTCTAGTTTTTTGAATTTCTTGAAGCGGTATTAGTTATTAATTTCAGCAACAACTTTAGCGTAGGTTAAACCTGCAACTTTTTGGCTATCTTCTGGAGCGAGGGCAATTTTTACTTCTACAACTCTGGCATCTACATCTGCTGCTGGATCTGTATTCAGCACATCTTTTTTGCCAATTTTTCTACCAATCTCAGTGACTGTTCCCTTTAATTCGCCAGAAAATGCTCCGTTATCACTAGTGATTGTAGTGTTTTGACCGAGACGCACTTTACCAATACTATCTTCGGCTACTTCAGCGATCGCAATCATTTGATTAGTTTGTCCAATCTCAGCAATGCCCATTTGATTTATGGCTTCACCGGACTTAGTATGAATTTTGAGAATCTCACCATTAATTGGTGCTTTGACGTAGCTCAACTTCAGTTCTGCTTCCGCCTTTCTGACTAGTGCGATCGCATTGCTGATTTGAGCTTGTGCCATTTGCATATCAGTAGGACGAACTTCTAGAAGCCTGTTGAGTCTGGCTTTTTCTTCGTCGATTTGCCTTTGTAAAGTTGCTATAGTTTTGTCGCGGTTAACTTTAGCTTCGATCAACTGCTGTTGCAAAGTCGATAAAGTTTTGATTTGGTTAGCTCTGGCCTCAGCAATTTGTTGGCGTATAGTTGCAATAGTCTGGCGGAGAGTAGCTTGACCTTCAACGACCTGTTGATTACTACTTACGGCACTTAGGCGTCTTCTATCTCGTTCTTGTTGAGAAATTGCACCTTCTCTATATAACATCTCATAGCGTTGAGCATCGACTTGGGCATTACGTTGTTCAGCTTGTATACGTGTGAGTGTTGCTCTTAAAGTATCTTTTTGTCCTAGCAGTTCAGCTTCTAGGCGATTAACCGTTGCTTGTTGGGCAAGTTTTTCCCCGCTTAACTGAGCTGCAATTCGAGTAATCATTGCTTGTTGAGCATCCCTTTCTCCGCGTAACTGGGCCTGTAAACGAGCAATCACAGACGTTTGGGCTTGAATATCTCTAGGTGACCCAGCTCTGATTTGCGCTAGATTGGCGCGGGCTTCTTGCAATTTTGCTTTTGCCTCTTCCACTGCTGCTACTTGAGTATCGTGGCTATCCAAAATTGCAACTATTTGACCTTGCTTTACCTGCTCTCCTTCTCTAATAAGGAGTTGCTGAATTCGTGACCCCCCTTGCATTCCTGTAGTGGGAGCAGATAACTTTATTACTTCACTTCGTGGCTCCAAACGCCCTACAGCAGTAATACTGTTGGCAATTGGTCTAATGGGTACGGATGAAGCTAGTTTTTTTAATTGTTCGACTTTGGCTGTGCCTAGTACCCCAGCTGCAATTACTATTGGCAGGGCTACAGCAATGCTCCACCAAACTTTAGGTTGTTCAAGTGGCTGCTCCCTTAATTTTGGCTTCTCAGTCACCCTTGACATAGTATATTGCCCGTTTATCTGAATGTGCTGATGCAAGTAAAAAGCGAGTTACGCGCAGTTGGACTATTTAAGAAGGATTTTTAGTAGACAGCCAGATCCCTATACCAAGTTGCAGCCGCAAGTGTAAATTTGCTAATCAATACACATTAATTAGGCTGATAATAGGTAACTTACAATTGACTATTAGTTAGGAAAAATTACCAATTCCTTAGAATTAAGGTATTTGGCTTGAGACCGCTGCTTAGGATGAAATGATGACAATTGCGTAGAGGCTTTTATGGCAGATGTCTTTGACATAGCCTGTGATGGTCAAAGATGCTCGTAGCTTCAAAGACTTCTACAATTTAAAAGTTTTAGCCTACGGGATAGATGCTTTGGCTAATCGATTGAAATACGTCTGGCTGATTGAGACGATGCTGTAGAGTTTGATGGATCTATACTATGTATTCATTAAAGCAAAGGCACAATTACTGTTATCAGTTTAATAAATGTGACTTTGATTAAAGCCCCTTACAACTGTCGCCCTAACTCTCATAAAGTCTTTGATGTTGATGATGGGTGGCGAAAGAACTGCGTTAATTTGACTTAATGTTTGAAACTGCACCCAATTATGGATAAACTGGTAAAGTTGATTACCTTATAAGTAGACAGCAGCAAATCTCGATCACCGAAATCTTTTAAACTGTCTAAAGTAAGTTTTTATTGAGTCAGTTAACGACTAACTAAAAAATATCGATCAATAAAGTATTCCTAACATCACATTTTCCTTAACTTTCTGGTTAAACCGAGAGCAGAGTTTGTTGCTAATCTCTACCAAGACAACCAACTATCTCTGGATATCTATACCAAAAACTTAACTGCTCTCTCTGCTGTTGTTTTCTAACTCCATCAAACTTTAGTTAAATGAATTCTACATTTATCAGTTGCTGGAAAACGTAACAGAGCCTACAGATGAAGATATAGAGAGAAGTCCGACAGATAGCCATCGGAACTTCAGGAAAGATAAAGAAATGCTTAATCTGGAAGATCAAATAAAACCGTAGTCATGTAATTTTCTGCCCAAACTGGGCCAAAGGCTTTTTCGAGTACACGACGGGTTTTGTCGTTTTGTTGCTGCTGGGTGCAGTAGTTGCGTTGTCCTGCAAGGATTTGTGCCGTCTTTTCGGGTGAAACTGGAATAGAGGCGATCGCCTGGGTGCAATGAATGTCTAAAAATTCCTGTACACGTGAGAGAAATAGCGTTTCTTCTTCTGGGGAGCTGGGGCGAACAAAGATGCAAAAATCAGAAAAGATGTGTCCCCATTCCGGCAATTCACGCGGTTGGGAGAAGTTTAGCACTTTTAAGGGTGTCAGTGCAGATGTATAAGATTCTGGTAAGGTGCGATCTAAACTCACAGGAGAAAGGTCTGCGATCGCCGCGCTAATTTGACCCCTCCCACCTACTAAATCGCAACCAAACATCGGTAGGTTGTATTCTGGGCGGGGAAACATGACGCAGTGCAAAATATCCAGCATATTTCCCACCTTTGCCAGTTCCAAGTGCATTTTCCGAAACTGGGGTGTTTGATAGCAGCGATTTTCAATCGTCAATTTCTCACCCTCCAGTCTACCTTCCACATATCCCAATTCAGCCGGCAAGTTGTAAGGCGACAAATCTAAATGTTTATGCCAAGCCGCCTCAATGCAATCAGCCAGCTGGCGAATTAAGGGATGTTGTTGCTCGCGCAGCGAGGGAGTAGAAGTAAATGACATATTCTAGCTGGGGAATGTGGTCTATTTGCCAGTCTACAACTAGCCGCGTCATACCTATTCTGGCTTGCAACATAAGCAAACACTTACAGAAAGTCGGCGCGGGAAAGACCCACTTCTTCTAGGGGTGAGATGAATCTTCCCCTTGACTTGGGGCATTGGGGAGCCACTGCCCTAGGCGGGTTTCCCGACTTGAGGCAACTGGCGTGATTGGGCATTGGCATTCTTTCCTATGCCCCATTCGCCATGCCCGCGAAATCCCACTTCTTCTAAGGATGGGATGAATCGCCGACTTTCTGTAAAGTTATAAAACGGTTGCTTTTCAACAGGATTATTTATTTTGTATCCTGAGTTACAGAAATAATTTGAAATTAGTCCATCAGCTATGAAACTAGATTCTGAGAAACCAGATTTTGCAGTGCAACTCAGAAGGCAGAATCTGGATGTTACCAACAAGTTTTACTCCAACGAGTCACCACAGAAGTTTGCAGCTTCTACCTGGGTGAAACTGTTGCAACTTCCCAATCCCTTTAGTTTTGAGGAAGCACTATTATTGTGTCCGGTTTCACAAGATGAGTGGCTAGCTTGGATTCCAGATCATGGAGAAGCAATACTGCATACTAGGCAGTTTTGTTATTAGTTGTAGACAAATAACTTATTGCCAAAAATCAATCACGTTGTATCCTAGTTCGGCTAGCATGTGCCGCAGCAACGGTAGACTTAAGCCAATGACGTTGCTGTGACAACCTTCTATTTTTTCCACGAATAGACTACCGAAACCTTCTAAGGCAAAGGCCCCAGCACATTTGAGGGGTTCGCCTGTAGCAACATAAGCTTGAATGTCGCGATCGCTCATTTGAGCAAAATAAACTCTGGTAACCTGACATTTGACCACCGTGCGGTTTTTAGCAAGGTCAATCAAGGTATGACCAGTGTAGAGGTCGCCAAAGTTACCTTGCATTATCTGCCAACGGGCGATCGCTTCGGTAGAGTTTGCGGGTTTACCATGAATCTCGCCATTGACAGCCAAAACCGAATCACAACCCATGATCAAAGCTGCTTCAAACTGCGGAACCACAGTTTCCGCCTTGCGCTGGGATAAAGTTTGCACCAATTGGCCAGGATCATCTAATTGGATTTGTGACTCATCAAAGTCACTAGGACAAACTATCGGTTCAATACCAACAGTTTGCAGTAAACGGCGTCGCGCCGGCGAAGCAGAGGCAAGTACAAAAGATGGAATGCCCATATCTAAACTAGAAAGAAAAGGGGAAAAGACGAATTAAAAATTACCTATTAACCTTGACCCATTCCCCATTATCAATTAATAAACCAAAAAAGAACTGACAACTTCTTCTATAGCTGGTTTAAGTTTCTGCCAACGTTTTTCAGGAATTGAGGCATTAAAAGTAAAAAGTTTACCACGGCTAACAGCGACGCTAGCAATGTTGTGCCGTTGCTGTTGATTGGGCAGTTTAACTGCGTACTCTAAAATATAGTATGTCTTACCGTTAGATTCCCGCTCAAAGGCATTGACTAACTCAGCTGTACGTCCAGAGTCAGCAGGAGCGAGAGCAGCTTTACCCAGCTTATACCCTACTTCTGTTGGTGTTCCCAGTTGTGCTAAAGTTTCGCCTTCAGGAACAGGACTAATCACTACTGAGACATTTTCACTGATCTCTATTAAATCGTGGAACACCACATCAGGGCCGTTAGCAACTTTAACTTGCACCCAGCCATTAGGATATGAGAACTCATAGCCATTACTAGTGTTTACAAAGCTTTTGAGTCCAGCCGCAGCCGCTACACCAGAATTACTCAGACTGAAGCTCAATACTAATAGCAACATTAATGCAATTCGTTTCCACATTTTTTATAGATTCCTTTGGCCTGGAAGCAAAACAAGGCAAGCACAATTTCTCATTGTCCCATCAACAGGTACGCTTCGGATGATACCCTACCTGGGGAAATGAGAAGATGCATCAAGACAGATGCACAAAAATCTAAAACCTAATCTATGTTGATCAGTAACGAATTGCGCTGGTTTTATCCTGGCAAGCTTCCCGAAGATATTAAACTTTGGTTTCAGCAAAATTGTTTGATTGATCCGTTACAATCACCAGAAGCACGGGAAGACATTTATCTTTACTCGCCAGGATGTGATTATCTCGGTATAAAACTGCGGCAAGGAAGGCTGGAAGTCAAATGGCGGCAAGCAGAATTCAGCGTTGTGCGTTTTGGGGAATCAGTTGCAGGTCAGCCAGAGAAATGGGGAAAATGGTTGTGTGAGGACTCGACACAAGAAAGTTTTCAGCCTGCAATGGTTTTGGGGAACCCTTTGTGGGTGAGTGTGCAGAAAGTTCGCTATTCGCAACTTTTTCAAGTTTTAGCTGATTTGACAGCACAACCTGTTTCAGATCAGGAACGTATCGCTAATGGTTGCCGTGTAGAAATTACTAATTTGGTGATTCAAGAGAATGCTTGGTGGAGTCTTGCCTTTGAAGCTTTTGGCGAAAATAACTATCTGATGGAAAATCTTCAAGCCACAGCCAGCTGGGTATTCAATACTTATCAAGGGACAAGATTGCTAATTATAGATTCTTATGCTTACCCCCATTGGTTAGGGTTGGTTTATCGGTAAGTGCTTACAGACTCAACAAATCACCCTCCAGGGTACTACCGTATCTAATCATACTTAGGCAAGATTGTGATGTTACATGATTAATAAATTGAAAATATGCGTATTAATCTAAGTAATCAGAACTTACGCACTCAGATCCCCCAACCCCCTTAAAAAGGGGGGCTTTAGACGTTCCCCCTTTTTGAAGGGGGGTTAGGGGGGATCAGGGTTTCAGACTTCAGTGCGTAAGTCCTAGTAATTTAACTTGTACTTAAATTACATAAAAGGCTTTGGTAGGTAAGATATGAGGATTTAAAGACAAAAGTGTTCAAAAGCTTTATATTTCATACCCTTAACCCCCAGCCTCAACAGACAAACTCATCAGTGCGTAAGTCCTAGAAATGTTGTTCGTAGCAGCAAACAATTTTGGAGAACATAGATGCCCTTAAAAAATTACGGTGTTCTAAAATCCCAGGCTGTAGATCGCAAGCTTGGTGAAGGCCCGACTCCTCATTACCAAGTTCTGGTGACTGACGACAAGAAAAATAAGTATCGCATCGCCATCAATGTCAAATCCAAGCAAAGTCCTTCAGAATTGCTTTACTTTATCGACGAAAACTTTTCGCATCCCATTACTAAGGAATTGCAAGAGTTAGATTTCGGTTTCAACGAATTAGAAAGCAAACCTGGGGGAGTAGCTTTAGATTACATTCGAGGAAACTTGTTTGACCCGAAGCTGATGAAGGCTTTGCCATACAACGTTCCAGGGCCGGACAATGACCTTAACGAGTTGCTAGAATTATATATTGCCAGAGCGATCGCTTCACCAGAAGCCGTTTTATATCCCTTTGGTGAAAGGTGGGGCCCGGAAGAAGATTTGAAGGACAAGTATTTTGGTTTTCTTCCTGGTAACGGTATTCACGACATCCACTTTAACCAGGGTAGTGTCGGTCAATTTCAAAAAGACAATGGTGTTTGGCAAGATGGTGGACTGTTAATACACTATCCGGCTCGGAATCAGTGGGTAGGCATCTTTTTAGCTTTTCAGTCCCAATCTTTCCATACTGACGATATTACTGGTAACAGAATAGATGATATTACACCGATCGCGGCAACTGCGGCAGTCCGTATTATTGCTGCTTTGGTAAATCCTTATGGCGATGACGTCGGTAAGGAGACTGTGACTTTAATCAATACCTCACCCGATCAAGTTGATTTGAGTGGTTGGGCAATTGCCGATCGCCTTAAACGCAAACAACGCCTCAGTGGTACTATCAATGCGGGCGAAGTTGTCAAAGTACCTTTAGACAAAAACGGCATCCAACTAGATAATAATGGCGGCATTATTACCCTACTTGATAACAATGGAATCAAGATTGATGGTGTCTCTTATACCAAGCAAGATTCTCAAAAGCAGGGTTGGTCAATTGTGTTTTGAAGAACTAATGGCTAAGAACTATTCGATTTGTAGAACAACTAATGTCATGTCATCGGTGTTTTGTTTTTCATCACCAACGAATTGCTGAACTTGGTCAAACAAATAATCTACAATTTCTTCCGGCCCGTCGCAATACCTACAAGCAGCACTGAAGGAAGCGACGAAGTTTTCTTCATCGAAGCGATCGCCACCCGCAGCTGCGGCATCAGTCAAGCCATCTGTATAGTAAATAATTGTATCCCCAGGCTCTAGTTGTGCGTGGGCATCTTCATATTGGCTATTGGCATCTAAACCAATAAGCATTCCCAAGGTATCTAATCGGGTTACAGTTTTGGTTGCTGCATGCCACCACAAAGGAGGATTATGTGCAGCATTGCTATAAGACAAAATTCGGGTTTGGGGATTATATTCTGAGTAAAATAACGTCACAAAGCGGTGGGAATTTTCCAAATCCGCATACATGACTCGATTTAAGTTTTGCAAGATTTTGGATGGGGAATTACCATGTAATACCTCTCCCCGTAGCATTCCCCGCATCATTGTCATAATTAGCCCTGCGGGAACGCCTTTGCCCATGACATCTCCAATTACCAAGCCCCAAGAACCAGCTTCCAAACCGTTTGTAGTATGTAGCTGAATCTGATTTTTATTAGTGGCAATAAAGTCGTAGTAGTCCCCACCCACACGATTAGCTGGTTTACAGCGTGCAGCCAGCACTGCACCCGGGATGTAGGGACATTGGCGTGGTAGTAGTCGCCGTTGAATTTCTGCGCCAATTTCTAGTTCTTGATCTAGGCGTTCTTTTTTCCGTAATTCTACTGCTAGTTCATCGTTTTCGATCGCTACTGCTGTTTGATCTGCCACCAACCTGACTAACTTTTGTCTGGTTTCTGTCCAGCTATATTCTGGATCGCGGCTCAAGACATATAGCCAGCCTCGTTCTGTATGCTTTACTAAAATAGCCGTGCCAAAAATTTGTACATCTGGCCCCAAGTAACGATGCATCTGATCATCCAACATCCCCGTAGCAGTTGCTAGAGGAGCACTACTGGGCACAAGTGTGATTTGACTAGTAGCTGTTTCTAGCGCTTTGCGGATGTTCTTGCGCTGGCGACTGTCTTGCCAGTGTAATTGTTCTAATCTAACTTGACCGTTAGGTTTGTAAAGAAATAGGGCGCTGCCGTCCCCATCTGTGACTCTGGTTGCCATCAGCGGGATTAGCTCCAAAAATTGATTTAAATTATTGAAGCTTCTGAGGGCAAATCCTAATGAACTTAACAAATCCTGAATTTTGTTCTGTTCCCGGTGCAGCCTTGACACGAGTTCTTTGAGCGCTACGACGGGAGTAACATCTGTCGCGGCACTACTATTACTGTCAGTGGGTTGAGAGGGCAATTGAGACACAGGCACGGGTATTATTGCACTTTAAGATAAAAGATAGGTAAATCTTAGTAACTTATCAATATTTTGGTTTTGCGATTGCTAAACCATATTGGGACAAGATTTGTCATTTTAGCAAGAGTATAAAGACGTAAGACTTAAATTATATAAGTATTGCATTTGCTGCTTAAATTTCTAACTAAATATATAAATTTAAACTAATGTATTCTTCATCCGAAACTACTCAGTACAATCAGCAATTTCCGACAGACATCATCAAGAATTTGATTTTTTCATAAATTTATTACTTAGTTACAGATCTTCCATATGTCTTTAGACATAAAATCCTTTTGAAAAAAAATAATATATTACATTGTCAAAATATTTACTATTGGGGCTGGTGGGTCTAGCTCTTTCAGAGTATGGGTTTCTAGAGTAGGGATGAGTATCAAGTCAAGAGAGTTCATCTTTAAGCTGGAAAACACGTAAACACATTACTTTGATCTGATTTAAAGTTAAAATATCCATTCCTAATACTTTTACACCAAAAAGTGAAACACAGTTTTGTAGCTTATCAAATATATTTTACATTTCTAAATTTTTGGCAGTAATATTTGACAATTCTAAAACAACAAAAACTTGCAATCAACTAGGAGTGCTTCTATGTCTCGTTTACACTAATTTCCTGTTTGTCAACAGGATACTGATGAAGACGGTACTTGAAAGTGCGGTTGTTTAAAAATTAACCACTCTACAACAAGATTGAAAGCTGTATCTTAGAAGTCCTCTGTGCTGCGATATCTGATAACCCCATCATTAAAGGCTAAAAATGCAGCATTAGAGTAAGTTTTTAGCAAAGCTATACTTTATTTGTGACAAACTAACGATTTTAGGACTTACGTTTTTCTAGTACTTTGTTGCTATTAATTTGCAATGACAACACCAGAGGAGTAAGTCCCAAACTTATTAGTTTTCAAAGAGAAATCTTAACTAAAAAATTTTAAACTAGCCACTTAATAGCGCTTCGACAAACTCGTAGCTGGAAAAAGGACGCAAATCTTCAATTCCTTCACCAGCACCGATAAAGCGAATTGGTAATCCTAGCTGCTGTACGACAGCAAGAGCAACACCTCCTTTGGCAGTACCATCCAACTTGGTTAATACTACACCACTGAGTTGGGCAGCTTGGGAGAAAACCTCAGCTTGCCGCAATCCATTTTGGCCTAAAGTGGAGTCTAGAACCAATAGTGATTCTACATTGGCATTAGGGGCTTTTTTGTCGATAATCCGACGAATTTTACTAAGTTCGTCCATTAAGTTTTTCTTGTTTTGCAATCGTCCCGCAGTATCTACTAAAAGTAGTTCAGTTTCCCTGGCTTGGGCCGCTGCGATCGCATCAAATACTACTGCTGCCGGATCTGTATTCTTGCCAGGGTTAGAAATGACTTCTACACCGCTTCTAGAACCCCAAACTTTTACTTGTTCGACAGCAGCAGCACGAAAGGTGTCTGCTGCACCAATCAAGCATTTATAACCGGATTTTTGTGCTAAGTGGGCGATTTTGCCAATGGTTGTTGTTTTACCTGCACCATTCACCCCAGTGATCAACCAAATGTTCAGTGTTTCTTTTTCTGGGGCAAAGCTAGGTTTATGGTTTTTACTCACCGGGCCATCCAGCATATCCCGCAGAATTTTTTTGAGGTAGGCGATCGCTTCATCTGGAGGGGTAACTTCTTCTCGCAATTTTTTCTGCAGCGAATTAATAATCAAATCTGTAGCCTCTACACCCACATCAGCTTGTAGAAGCAAAGCTTCGATTTCCGCTACAGCAGCTTGGTTGAGTGGTCCTTGACCAACAATTGCCTTCAGTTGGTTCAGGATATTACGACGGGTTTTGTCTAACCCTTGGCGTAGCTTTTTGAGCCAAGTAATTTCTTCAATCGAAACGTCTTCTGGACGTCTACCTTGGGCTGCTAAAACTTCTGCTGACCATACAAACCCTTCATCAAAGGTTAATCCCAGAGTTTCCTCTGCTGTCTGTGGCGTAGCGGTGGTTGAGACTGTAGTGGCGGCTGTTGGCTGTATTGTCTCAGGTTCTGGGACTTCAATCGCGTTGGCTAGCAGTCTTTCTTGCTTTGCTTGCTGTTCAGCTGCTGCCCGTTCTAAGAAAGATAAAGTGGTTGGTGCTGTTGGCTGTGCTGACTCTGCCTGACTTACCGTTAATTCTGCACTAGAGACATCGGGTGTCTCAGTAATGGCTGCTATTGAGGAGCTAGCTGTACTTTCTTCATCTGTACCAGATAATTCCTCAAGAGTCGTTTGGGCAGCAGTTACATTTAATTCTGGGATTGGTGTAGTTTCTGCGACTTCCGCAGGTTGCTTAGTAATTGTTTGTGTAAGATTTGGATCTAATTCTGGTTCTGGTGATGCCGTTTCTGTGGCGGCGGCTGATTGTGTAGTTTCAATTTCAGGAGTAGATGTTTCTACTACTTCAGTTTCTGTTATTTGTTCTGGGGCATCTACTGCGGCAGGCGGATTTTCTACTGCCTGCGATTGCTGTTTTTGCTGGATATTTTTGTAAGCTGCTTTAGCAAAAGCCAACAAGTCTGCCGCTGTTTCGGGTGTAGTTTCTACTG
Organism: Mojavia sp.; assembly: GCF_059505145.1. Lineage (NCBI taxonomy): Bacteria > Bacillati > Cyanobacteriota > Cyanophyceae > Nostocales > Nostocaceae > Mojavia > Mojavia sp. Next base: position 38,524 of record NZ_JCACKA010000066.1, on the reverse strand, counting down.
TTGGCGTTGACGTTTCGGCTGGTTCTGGTTGGGGTTCTTTTGCAGGAGGAGTTTCTCCCTGTTTTTGTTCTGAGGGAGTATCAGAAGAATCGCTATGTTGACGACGGAACCAATTAAAAACCATTGCAGCTAGTGATATTAGTTGTTATGTGAGTATGAGTTATAAGTTATGAGTTTAATTTAACTCCTGAGTCTTTTCTGGTGTGAAAACCGCCAGGATATCCTCACTTCTCACGTTCAACTCAAAACTTAGCACTCATCAAGGTTATTTCGTTCCGCTAAAATTTTAGGCAGACTTTTTTTGCTCTGTAAATCGACGTAGAACACCATTAATAAACCTATGCCCTTCATCTCCACTGTAGCGTTTGGCTAATTCCACAGCTTCGTTGATAGCCACACTGTCAGGTAAGTTTAAAAACAGCATTTCTGCCACAGCGATTCGGAGGATATCCCGGTCGATTTGAGCCAAGCGAGTAACTTGCCAATCTACCAAGGCAGAGGCAATTTGTTCATCTACAGTATTTCGCTCCTCGTTGACTGTCTTGACAATTTGGATAGCATATTTGCTAACTGTCTTATCTTGAGTTGCAAGCTGAATTAATTCTGGGAACTCCACAGCTGCACCAAGTTGATTGATTGCTGTTTGGGTATATGAAATTGCCTCTTGGAGCATTGTGCGAGCAGTATTAAGGTCTGAAGCACGAGTTTGGCTAGTTAAAACGCGATCTTGACTGCGTTGGAGTTCGCCAGCAGCCTGATCTAGATTATCTTGTACTTCCGATCTCAGGGTGCGTACAGCTGCGAGTACTAACTTGGGTAGTTGTTCTTCTGTGAGCTTCTTGGGATTTACTGGCAACTGGCTAAGGCTTAAAAGCGCCAGTTCACGAGCGAGTTGCTGAGGTTTACGATCTTGCATAAAAGTGAGTTGGAATGAGTGTTAAGTGATTTAGGTAGAGAGAATGAAGTTAAGAAACGGTAAATTTTGGCATAGCCAGACAACCATATTATCTATATTGCTTGTAAATTTACCGAGTAATTTTAAGTTTCTTCGACGGGGATAACCTGTGAGGTAGTTTCTAAGTGTGGTACTTCCAGGTTGCACTCTTGAGAGATAACTAGTGTAGGAAGTGCTGTATTAGGGGCGACAATGCCACCAGAGACTACTATTTTAAAAGCATCTTCTATCGATATTGGCAGGTTTAATACCTCTTCCTCAGGTACTATTGCATACCAGCCTGTAGTAGGATTTGGGGTAGTGGGGATAAAAACACTCAGCATTGGTCGAGTCATCTGGGCTTGGATATCGCTGCTAATGACTCCTGTAACGAAGGCGATCGCCCACACCCCTGGACGGGGATACTCTAGTAAAACTACACGGCGAAATTTACCATTAGCATCTTTAAGAAGTGTTTCTAAAAGCTGCTTCAGGGTTTTGTATACTTGCCCAGCCAAAGGAATCGCCTGCAACAAGCGCTCACCAAAATCCAGCAACCACCGCCCGGCTATATTCCGCGCCATCAAGCCAATCAAGAGAATACTCAATAGTGGTACAGCTAGTCCAACTACGAGATTCAGTATATTTACTAGTATAGGATGCAGCCCTTCAAAGGGATTCAGTTGTTTCGGAATTTGGGTGAGAAAGTTGATTACCCAACTAGCGATGGTAATCGTAAGCCAGATAGTAGTTGCTAGCGGAATTACTACTAACAATCCGGCAATCAAGTCATTTTTTAAATCCTGCTTTAAGCGATCAATTGCCAAATCCCTATTCTCCTTTTTTAGGCTAGTGGAACTTTTGTTATCGGTATTCATACCAACAGATTCGTCAAACTGTGAAGACATGACTTAAGGCACACAATACCGCAAGCAACTTTCCTAAAGGCACGCACTTGTTGCTGGAAATCCAGCGCTTTTGTGCATAAACTTAGATGAGATGTTTACCACCTAGGATCGGGGCTGGTTATTCTCAAAGGCTGTTACTTTTCTTTATAAGACTTGTAAAGTATTGTTGCAAGTCTACTAAATAGTACTCATCCTACTGAGCGTAATCAAAAGCTGCTCATACTTTTGAAACTATTATCAGGTAAACAAAAGGGACGTTTTATCCAGTGAATAGTCTCAGTTAGGCGGGAGGAACTTTTCTGAAAAATTTAGATGAAAAATATAAACTTATCATAACCGCGAATAAGACCTAAGCTGTCCTGAAAATAGACGCTGGGCTGGGACGCGAAGAAAGGAAGACGCGGTGAGACACGCTTACACCCAGCCTAAAGACACTACCTTTTTGCGTATGTCCTGATTGCGAATGCGTAAGCCCTATTTGCTTGAGAAACCTTGTTAGTGGTTACAAAACTTAAAGCAAGCTAATTAACATAGTTTTTAAGACTATCCTTGACTCAAGCCACATCAGCCTGTGTGCTTTCTGAAGCCACGTGCTGCAACTGTTGTGTGCTTTGATCTGTCAGAGGTACTGTTGCATCTATTCTGGGTACGGGCAGGTGCTTCATTTCCCAAACTTTGAGCAAAATTAAATATTCGTAGAATGCCTGTAATGTACACCAAGCTATCCCAGCGCGTCCATCTAGGCAACCACCTAATAAAAAATACATATAAAAAAAACGTAATAAGGGTCTGGCGGGTAAGCGTAAGGATAAATCTTTCAGGGCGCGACGTCTTTCTACTTCTGATTTGCCAAAAAACAAATCTCGCCAGTTAACACTACCTTGTTGTAATTGATATAAAGTCTCTGCGGCTTCATCTGTAGAGTAACGGTTGTGCTTTTCAATCCAACGGCTCAAGCCTTTGCTACAAGTGTAGTGGGGGTAAGTTTCCTTTAAAAAGCTAGTTGCACCGCTACAAACTTCTCTTTCAGTATGACCGTAGTCTGTAAACCAAACTTGACCGTGACGCAATAGGCGCAGTTGGTAACGGGGATATTGGGTGCTATGGCGAATCCAACGATTCATGAACATGACACGTTCCGCAACGTAGTAGCCGGTATAGTCTGGATTTTGAATTGCCTTTTCGCATTCTGCAAACAGTTCTGGCGTTATGCGTTCATCGGCTTCTAGAATGTAAACCCATTCATGCTTCGGTGTAATGGACTCTAGCATCCAAGTACGTTGCCGTCCATGACTTTCAAAAGGATGTTGAAAAACGCGAATAGGATAGCCTTTGGCGATTTCTACAGTGCGATCGCTACTGCATGAATCTACAACAATAATGTCATCCGATAGCATCGCCGACTCTATACAAGCAGCAATATCTAACTCTTCGTTATATGTAAGTATGTAAATTGAAAACATTTTTTTGTATTATAGATATTTGACTAATTACTAAGCCGCATAATACTTAACTTGTATATATTCAGCTATCTTGATAACTTTAAATTTTTAATTGCTTGATTGACTTCTTATTTTTCTTATTTAGATAACTGGCAGTATGAACTTTCAAAAATAGTTAAAAAATATTTGAACCGTTCTACTGCCCGTGAATAGTTATCTAGCGTACAGAGGCTTTTCGTCCACCACCCTTGGCAGCACCCATACTTTTTAATCCTGTCCAGCCGATGATTATGTAACCAATGGACAGTAGCAAACTACTAATACCAATCCGTAGCCCAGACTTCCAAGCATTGTCTCTAGCTTGCTTTTCAGCTTCTTCCCTGCGCTGACGAATTTGGTTGAGCCTTTGATTTGCAAGCCCTTGAGGATCTGTTTGTTGGGCGATAAATTTATCAAGTTCTTGGGGATTTGCTTTAAACTTCCTGAGTAACTCTTTTTGAGCAGCGGGAAGTTGCGGATTTTCAAGTGCTTGTTTATATTTCTGCTCATCTTTAAGCAGTTCAGCAAACTGGGATCTAGCTTGGTTTCGCAATTGTTCTAACTGAGCTTTTCCTTGTTCGTTGTTTAGTTGAGCTTGGAATTGCGCTAGTTGATTTTTTAGTTGGTTTTCTGCTTGTTCAGCATCCTGGTTAATTTGAGTTACTGTTTGTGTGCTAGCTTGACGAACATTATTAAGATGCAGAGGAAAAATTAGCAAGAATAGCAACCCTAAGATACTTGCTAATATCAAGGCTGGAAATCTTAAATCTATACCTTGTGGGCGATCGCCATCCTCTACATTCTCAAACCAATATGCAGCGAACAACATCCCCAAGCCTACCAACGGCACAATTCCTCTATCAACTACGGCTGTTGCCAAGTTGATTTGCCATCCTCGGTCAGTTGGTTGAAAGGGTAACAAGAAAATTAAAAAGTCAACCAAAAAGGACAAAATTAAAATTATGCCGACCACTTTTAGGATGAGGGCAGTATTTACGGAAGCAGAACGGTTAACCATATTTTTTCGGTCTTGTTGTAAATCAGAGTGATTGTCCTATTTAAAGTTACTTGAATATTGTTACCATGACCTATCTGTTGCGTAGCTACCAAAGATGGATACAGTACTAGTGCAGATTTTCTATTTATTGGTTTGAAACTACACCACGCTAGCATCTGTAATCTATGGTGTCTTCAGGAAATACTTGGTGATTCAATATACTGAGGTTTGCGTGAGCGCAGGAGTAAAACACGAAAAAATTTTAAGTTTTTCTTTTGAACTCTCCAGCTAACCTATCTTCTTTCAAGTTTCTGCTTTGTAATCTTTCCAATTACCAACTTCTCTATCAAGAGTTTGTTGCCAAATTGGTAAATCCTCTGGACGGTCAACATCACCTAAAGGAGGTAAGTAAATATGTGATAAATTAAGCTTTTGAACAATGTTTATAGTCTGTTGCAATACTTGAGAAGTTCCCCAGCTGATGTTAGTAAATAGTTGGGCAATCAAACGACGCAAACCAATTAAATAATAGCCACCATCAATCGCTGGGCCAACGACTAGATCAAAACTATGCAGTTGTTCAAATGCCGTTGCTAAAAGCTGGGAATTCACTCCAGGACAATCTGTGCCGATGATGATAACTTGTTCTGCACTTCTTTGAAAAGCATCAAAAAGCGATCGCGTCATTCGTTCGCCCAAATCCCCTTCGCCTTGAGACTGGTAATTTAAAGCGAACCCTAGCCAATCTTGCATTAGCTGTAAATTGCCACCTGCAAACCGCACTTCAAAAGTAAGGGGAGTTAACTTTTGCAATTCTTGAGCCTGAAATACAGTATATTCAGTCATCTGCCTTTGAAGATGAGCAGCGCCTTCACTTCCCAAAGCAGGTATCAACCGAGTTTTTGTTTTCCCTGGTTCTGGATAACGAGTAAAAATAATCAGATGCTGTTTTGCGATTTCTGGTGAATTTAGCACGCCATAGGTTATTCGATTCAACAAAGAATATCTTAATAGCAATACTTGCCATCTTGGGCTGTAGTACGCTCTTTACTTGTCCGCATTGCGCCTAAAATTGTAGAGACAAAAACGCAGCGTTTAGCTCTGCCACCATGTTTACTAGATAGAGTAATCCTCCCTAGAGGAGGTTTATCAACATTACCCATGTAATCAAATTGGATTCGCCTTACCCCGCCTGACTGTTGTAAGGTTGTTTCCTCGTCTAAGCGAACATTGGCATCTAAATTATTCCAGTTAGCATTGGCAGGATTAACACTTGCAGGGTGAACCGCCCATTGCACAATACCGTTATTGTTACGAAAACTGGTTTGCCAGGCCAATTTTTCTTTTTTGGCTTGGCTTTGGGCTTGTCGCATAGCACTGTAAACTTCACTTTGAGCAGTCTTAAGACGTTGAGTGTCTACAACAGTTAGCCAACTGGGTGCTGCTATAGCAGATAATATGCCAATCATCAAAATAACTGTTAAGGTTTCTAGCAGAGTAAAACCACTACTAAAGTTGATATTGGAATATTTTATTATTTGTAAGTAATTATATAAATTTCTGTATACATTCATTTTTATATATTCGCTTTTTAAATCTTATATAAAGTATTTATTATTTATATTTTGTGAACATTTATATAATTTTAAATTAAATCAGGAATTAAATCAGGTTAGTTTTGTTTTGCTTAAAATACCCATTTTTCCAAAGATAAAAAGGACTGATTAAACTACTTAAGAATAGTTGAAATTCACAAGTTTTTACTAAATCAGTTTGCAAATGATATCCATACTTGAGCAAATAAAAAGTTATTTTACGTAAATCATTAAGCATATAAGCTATAAATAAAAATGGTTTTATTTGAGGGCTTACATTCAGCATACGAATTACATAGCGGCTAAGTCCAATCCCACGAAAAAAGGGTATTAAATATTCTTTAGTTAAACGAAAACTAGGAATTTTATGGTAAATTTCCATTGCAGGGTTATACCAAATTTGCCACCCGGATTTTTGGATATAAGATAACATTTCTAAGTCTTCGCTAGTAAGCATATTACCTGCTACTCTACCAGTTAAAATAGGTTGCTCAGGTACACTATCTAGCCAAGCTTGACGACGCACGACAAGTCCAGCAGAAGGAGGCAGTAATTTGTTACTAGCTTTATATAACAAAGGTAAGTTTCCTCGTTCTGTAATTGCTAGAAATGGGGCAATTCTCTCAAAATTTTTGGGTGGTTCTACTTCCCAATCAGGATGAATTTGGCTACCATAAGCTCCCACTTTGGGATATTGTTCACCAAAAGCATAAGCAGCTGATACCCAGGTGGGTGTAGGGTAATTATCATCATCTAAAAAACCTATAAATCTACCTCTAGCTTCTGTAACTGCCCGTTTTCGTGCATACGCTGCTCCTTGTTTTCTTTCAAAACAATACTTTAAGGAATAAGAACACTGCCAATTTTCTTGATAAGTTTTAATAACTTGAGATGTCTTATCAGTACTGTTATTGTCTACAACAATAATTTCCCAAGATAAATTTTCGGTATTAATTTGATTTTTTAGTCCTTCTAGTAGTTCAGGTAAACGATGTTCACCGTTGTAAGTGGGAATAGCTACTGTTAAATCCAAGCAATTTTTCATTGATATAAGTTGATAGCTCTATATAAAAAGGTGAGCAATGGATTTAATTACATTTAGTATCTTTCTCTGTAATCATTGCACCTATAAGAGTTTTGACTATTACACATCGCTTCATGTCATTAGTGGATGCAGAAGTAGCAGAAGTCGGTATAACTACAGCAATTTTTAAGCCTGGGGTTTCTTGAGAACTTTCATTTTTTATACCAAAATAAGCATTTGGTAGACTTGCCATGTAATCAAAAGTAATGGTCTTAGCAGTAGCTAAAAAGTTGTAGCTTAAATCTAAAGTACCATTGTCATTAGTTTTATTTTGATCAGTCAGATTTGTCAAAAGTGCGATTTGTCCAGACTTAAATTCTAAGTCACCTCCCAAAGTCTGCCATTCAGGACTAGAAGAAGAAGGATAAACGGCTATTTTAGGAATTTTATTTTCTACTTTAAAACTGACACTGTAACTAGTTTTTGTCCTTTTAGCTTCTCGATGTGCTTCCTGTAGTGCGGCTAAAACAGCATCATTAGCTTTACTTAATCGCTGACGGTTGACAAACCCCAGCCAGCTAGGAGCTGCTATAGCTGATAAAATTCCTATGATTAGTACCACTACTAATACTTCTAGCAAAGTGAAACCAGCATCTTGCTGATTATGTTCACATACTAAACTTCGTAGTTTATTTTTTGCATTTTTGCTGTGAAGCTGTAATAGTTTGACATTCATCTTTTCTATTATGTAATCAGCAGCCATTGGTTGCCCCTTGAATTTGCAATATTTACCTAAATAAGTATCCCCGTCCTTGAATTCTTACACTTGTTGTGGGGAAATAAGTTTTATTACCAGCATTGTATTTGATTCTATTTGTATCGCTTTCGATACGAGCCAGTGCATTACCTCGGATGAATACCTGTGCTGTTGTGTTAGCTCTATCCACACAAACATAAAAGCCTGTAATACTATTTGATGGTGCTATTGTTGACCATGTAATTGGAGGCGTTGTGGAGTTAGGAGGGCAAGTTGCAGCTGGTCGTGGTGAATCTGTACTTTGATCAACATAGTCAATCAGCACTGTAGCAGTATTATTAGAACTATAAGCTACAGATGATTTTTTCCATTTGTTCATCCCTTGCTCTAAACTGTCAGCCTCATCAAACTGGTCTTCAAAGGGAGCAAAACCTGGGCTGGGGCAGTTATCAGCATTGATATAATTGGCAGTATATCCTGTACAAGTTACACCACCACTTATAGCTTTCACACCATCTTTAATTTGCCATCTAGCGATACGAGCAGCTTTTGACCAAGTAGCATTAGTAGTATTACTATCTTTGATTAAATAGTAAGCAACTAATGAGTAAACAAAAGTATCATCTTTTTTTGAACCAGTGGCGGCTGCTATTACATCACTAACTAATTCTCGTTTCCAAAAAACTAGTAAAGGCAACTTTTCTGCATCATCTGGATAACGCAATTGAGATTTTATTGCCTCAATACCAGCAGTGTCATAGATATACACCGCCTGCTGTAAATCGCGGGAAATGTAATTGAGTGCAGTTTGGATTTCTTGCTCAGAATTTGCTTTAGCTTGCTCTTGTCGGTCTGTACTCAACACATTAATCATGAAGCCTAATAATGGTGTAATGATTAAAAATGCGAGCAATAAAGCTACTAACAATTCAATGAGAGTAAAACCGCCATGTTTCTGAATGACTTTGGAGCTTTTGATATGGCTCCTAAGTATAATTTGGATTGTCTTCATCATGGGTTTATCTTTTTATTGAAGATGCACCGTTTGTACATTGTCAGGTTTTCCAATTTCTAACGAGGAAAAAGTTTGTAGTAAGGATTTTAGTCCTAAAAATAATTTCCAGTAGGGATTTATCCCTCACTACAAACAAATTTTTTAATTGACTTGGAATAATATTTGGCTAATTATTGACAGTCTTGGTTGTTTCCATCCTTGTCTGGTGCTAGGCCAAGACGATTACATAAAGCCTGAAATGTAGTGCTAACATTGCCAATATCCACTGTTCTTTCTATTGCTGGTGCTTGCTGGTTACCCAGCCCTTCAGTCACAACTGATGCTGTTTGTTTAGTGGTATTGCCTGAATCGTCTTTTGAACTAGCTAGGAGAGGTTTCTCAAAATCAACATCTGCTCGATAAACCCTAAGTGCTAGACGATAACCGTCATTTGCTCCACTTCCTGTGACTATAATTTGACGTGCTTGAATGTAAAACTCTTCAAATGGGCTGTCTGAGTTTTTTGTACAACCTATCTCACTGGTATGGCAAATAATGCCATCTTTTTTAAAGAGATACAAATCATTATCATCTTTAGTATCAGGAACAGGCATTTGGGTGAGACTAATTAAATTATCTTCCAGGAGTCTCGGATCAGCTGCGGTTGCTGGGTCTAATGGAATTTTGTTGTCGTTACTGTATTCTCCAGGTGTTTTAATTGAATTGGTTCTAACTCCATCAATGAATGTACTTGCAGCTTGAGTTGCTTTTTCTATTCGCCGAGATTGGACACGAATAGCTGTTGACATGACAAGGACAGGGGATATAGCTGCCAATAAAATGGCAACTACAACTATGCCTATAAGTGACTCAATAATCGTAAAACCAGAATCACTGGAAGATGAAGTTTTTTGCTGTAGTTTGCGTTTAATCATGACTTCTCACCAGCTTCTAGTTATATGATGGGCAGTTAGAAGGATGCTGATTTGTATCTATGGCAAATTTAGTATTGTCAGTGCCATTTCTAGCGCATAACAATGTCTCTACCCATTTGTCATCTCGGCCAACTTCACGGAAGTATTCATCTGGTAAATCAGGTGGGGTCAGTACCAGTTTGCTGGCAAATAAGTCAGGCGCTTGAGACAGCAGGGCTACATCATAACCCCACTGTCTTTTAGGAGGAATAAAGCCAGTACCTCTACCGTTATCAATATCAATCGCGTAACCATTGTTAGATGCTCCGTTATATGGGCCTGTGGCGTAAGCGCTCTTTTTCACCTGCATAAAAGAACCGCTAATTGTAGCTGTTCTCGTAACGCTAGGAGGTTGCCAGTTTTCCATAAAGCGAACAAAGTTGTGCAAACCACCGTTATCTTCTGTAGGACGGGCTGGACTATCTCCGGCAGCAACAATTAAGTTGAAAGTAGTATCAGCAACTACTGGTTGTAGCCATTTATTTGTATCTTGATTACCACCTGCACCACCGATCTTGTTGGAATTAGTTGGGTTAGAAGATGTAGCAAAAGGATACTTAATTTGCAAGATTGGTGTAAATGCTGTGATATTACCACCGCTTATAGTTGGATTTAACCAAGGCATAGATACACCGTTTGGTGGGGACATGAGATCTGAACCAGGATCTCCAAAATCGAATATTTTGACGTTCCCGCTTTTATTAACACCTAAAACTTTAAGTGGTTCGACTATGTTTCCCGTATTTAAATCTCTAACAAAGGCTATCCTGCGGGGAGCATTATCATCAAAACATTTTGGCCCTTTGTTATTTTCACTTCCAAAGCTTTCTGGATCATCGAAAATATATCCGGTTTTAATCCTACTGTTACCAGGATCTCCATTTTTATCTACAATTTTGTCATTGAGATAGGTATTACCTCCACCGTTATCACTACAGGATGTCTGAATAGTCCAGTTTTTAGGATCGCTACAGAATGTTTCTGCATCTACTTCTATTGCATCTTTTCCTTTTCCTATTGTTCCTTTTCCATTGGTTACAGGACAAACTTCTGTCAAATATGCACCTGGTATTGCCCTACGAACAATGGGTGTAACAAAGTTATTTAAATAGGAACTGAAATAGTTGGGTTTACCCGTACTGTCATACCATTGAGCTTGGGTAACAAAGTTATTGTATTTTGAGAAACCACTTGGTACTGAAGCTAGGGGACTTTGGCTCCAGTCATAATCACCTTGATCACGGAATCCAAATATAAAACTGTCAGAAAGTAAGGTAACGGTATCTGCTAATACAGTGGCAGGCCGCCATTCGTCACCAGTAGTACAACTGGGTAACCTGGGGTCGCTCTTACGACAGGCAAAGTTGGAATTGAGTGTAATGCGATCTTCATAGAACGTTTTAGTAGTCCAATCCCCCACGAGTTTTTGTGTAAACTCTTGTTGTTCGTTACTTGGAGAAGCAGAGTCTTGATGGCGATTAAAGTTACCTTTAATATACACAGGCAAATTGGTAGCTAAAATCAATCCTTTTTCTACATCTCGGTAAGTTGATGTGCGCCCCAGTTTGTCACCTTTTTCTAGCATAATGGCGTTAGGGCGACGGGTAGGATCAAGTTTAAAGTCCACAGGACTGACTAGCTTGTTTGCCTCTGTTGGAGTTGAATTACTTGAAAGCAAAGGAAGTGCTGTGATATCTGCACTCATGTCTAACAGAGCATCATCACGAGTCGCATAAATAATACCGCTATTGGGTAGTAAGTATTCTTGGGATGGGGTGGCTCCACCAATAGTTTGTTGACGCAGGAGGTCAAGGTTCAGGACAGTGGCACGAATTTCTAGTGGTTGTCTATCTATGACATCACGATTATAGGTATCAGTTGGCACAACATTATTACTAGCCCCACTATTACCTTGAACTTCTCTTGGATCTAAAAAGGATATCTCTCTAATTGCACCGTGAGGAATGGCAAGACTGCTAGTTACAGGCAAAAAACTTGAGTCATATAGAATTTGCAGGGCGCATATCTGAGCATCAATAGCAGACTGCTCTGATAAAGTACGATTCGCTGTTTTAGCTAACGCTCTTGCCAGTAGTCCATCGTCTATTAAACGTCCATTTGGATACCTTAATTGAGATTGGTAAGTCAGCGCTGTTGAATAATCGGTGACAGTCTTGGTAGGCGCGGGGTAAACTATACCGTTGTTGGATAAACCATTTGCATCAGTACTCCCAGGTATTGTTTTACCTGCAAATGTTGTTTTATTCTTAGCTGTAGTGCTGTTAGTCGGAACATAATAGCTACTTACACAGGCTATGGGTTTTGGCGTTTGTGCATTGTAGCTAGCAGATTTGTAGTGATAAACTGCCGTAGCCCGCATTTGCAGATATGGAGTTTTAGATTCATCTACTGTTGTAGTGCTTGGGTTATCAGTAATCTCAGGCCATGTATATTTCAGGGAGGCTATATCGTTAGAAGCGCCTGTTATGTAAGCATACATCCAATAGGGCTGGATAGTCTTTTGAGTTGGTGCTGTACCCGGCACTGGCATTGTATCCGGCCAAATAGTTTTGATAGTGTTATCAAAAGTACTAGGAGTACCACCTTGATTAAAATAAATACCCGCACCAGTGATTACTCGCAAACCACCTACAGGTACTGTGGGGTCTGCTGGATTTTTAGCTGCGTCTAGTTCCCAGTCTCCATCTCTTTCTGTAGATCCGACATCAGCCAATGTCTGCACTAAAGAACGTCGGGTACGAATTTCTGTGGTATTGTCCGGCTTGTCCCATTTAATACCATCAATTTGTTGCGTATCCTCAACACCTGACCCTACAAACTGCTCTTTAGTTTTATCCCACCAAAGTTCAGGCAAGTTGTTACCAACTACAACTCTGTCACCTAATTCTGCTTCTTTTCCACTATTTTTTTTGAGTTCTTTTGGCTCTGTGGCCTTTGGCTCTAAGGATGTACTACTGATATTGAGCGCTAGTTTGGTGTATGTATCAGTATCTGTTTTACCGTCTTCTGGTTTTGTAGGATAAATCCATTTATCATTAGCACGTAATGTATCAGCACTTCCTTGCAATAGTGGGCTAGGACTTGCATCTGTAGCATTAAAAGCCACTTCTGCAAAAGGTACACGACGGGTGCGTCTTTTAAAATACAGTTCCAGCTGTTGACGGCGAATTTTCTCAAGTTCTAGTGTCGTGAAACTGGATAAACCTAAACTTTTCTTTTTCTTTTCAATACCGTCTTTTACTTCTGATGGATCAGTAGTATCTGAATTGCTTATTTGAGCAGCAACTAATCGATTTATGCGACTCACATAGGCTTGATTGTTATAGGCTGTATTTTGAGGAGTTGCAGTAACTGATCTTATCCATGTTGTCTTAGTCGGATTAGTAGACTTTCCTTGGAATAAATCGACTTCAGTGCTTGAAGTATTGCTGCTAGAACCAGATGTAAATTTATCAATAGCTAAATTGCCACCAACTACAATTTTTGCATTGCTAGGTTCATAAAAACAGGATTTTAAGGCACTAACTTGGTATAACCTGATAGTATTGGTAGTGAGAAAGTTACTATTAGTAAAAATTGCCCCATTTAGATTTAATGCTGCACCTGGAGTAATTTCTACGTCATCTTCGTAAACAACAGCGTAGTTATTCGGTGGTAGTTGTAACCGATCTTGTTGATATTCTACAGATGCAAAACCTTTGTTGCCTTTGTACTGCTCATATTTATCTTTATCTTCCGTAGCTATAGTGGTATCATCTTGCGGTTTGGATGTAATTGGTACTGTGGCAGTATAAACAAAAAAGGATTTCTTTAACTCATTATTTTGTTTAACCCATCCCGTATTACCTACTAAAACGGCACTCGTATTTGCACCACAACTTGTATCTAGAGTACCTTCTACCATTGGTGGAGTTCTGGCTTCTAAAGCATTTCTGGCACGCTCATATTTATTATCACTACTTACTTCAGGAGTTCTAAAGTAAATTCCATACAAGGTGTAGCTATCAAATTTACCGTTGTTATCGGTATCAACAGGAAACTTCCAAGCAGTTTTGAGAGTTTCATTTTCATATATTGGTGTATTTTCTCCTGGTGGATCAATTTTGTTATTACCATTAATATCAAAACCTAGTTCCAATGGGGTTTCGTCACCAAAGGTATATTCTGTTAACTTATCTGTCAAAACATTGTATAAGGCTTCATCCGTTGGTGTAGCCCGTGGTAATCCTTTATCTTGAAATAGCTTATTTAATTTAGCTCTACCTCTATCAATTGCTGGAGTTGCAGCACTTAAAACAGCTTCATTGACACGGACATTGCTGGCATTTTTAGCACGGTCAAATGACCGGAACATAATGGCTGTGGTTAGGAGAACAACCACTATTGATACCATTGCTACTGTTGGTAATACAAACCCTGCATTAGTTGTTTCTCGTCTTCTATTGAGACCAGAAATGGATCGTAGTAACCAAACAATCTTTTTTTCGCTGGTTTGTAATAATTTATGAGCGATTTTTTGTGAAATTCTGGTTATTTTCTTGGCTGGATGTTTTCTTCTAGACATAGCTGCTCCCCTGTCCAGTGAAGTGATGTAAATATATTTTGTGTTGGAGTTTTCTTAATAGCCTGAAATTATCAAACTATCAATGCCAAAGTCCAGGTTGATGTTTATGTAACAGCTGTATGTTTGCTCAATGGCAAATTAAGTAGTTACACAACGAAAAACAATTGATATAGGTACTGTTCGTTTATAGCATTATTGAAACCTTACCTTTAAACTGGAAAATACTGAAATTGTGTAAAGTTTTAACTTAATAAAGAAAAAAAGTTTTTATATCTCCAGTAATCTTATTTAGAATAATGTTACTTTGCGCCTAGATAGATTCTCAATAGAATTAACTAATAAGGAAAAATGTGCTTCTTTCATTTGCTTATATTTTGCACTTACACCCTAGAAGGGTCAGGATCAACAAACAAAGCCTGCCTACGCAGGCTAAAAATGAATACGGTTCAATTAAGGAACGAAACCTAAAATTTTCGGGGTTTGTTAGGTTTCACTTCGTTCAGCCCAACCTTCTATCTAGGTACAAAATAACATCAACAATTAAAAACCTCCCCGGAATGAGGAGGTTGCTGGAGCAAATATTTTCTTACAGGTTAATACTGAGGAATTAAGTTTGCTAGTCTATACCTTGTTCAAAAGTTTATAGGACTTACGCACTCAAGCCTGAAACCTTGATCCCCCCTAACCCCCCTTCAAAAGGGGGGAACGTCTAAAGCCCCCTTTTGAAGGGGGTTGGGGGATCTGAGTGCGTAAGTTCTAGTTTAGTAATGATTCAAATTAATTCCTGCTTCTTTTGCCATTGCTTCTATACCTTTGGTTTCTAAGGTTTTGATTGCTTTGGTAGACAGCTTGAGTCTTACCCAGCGATTGCCAGTTGGCCACCAAACACGCTTGTCTTGCAGATTTGCATGTTGAAGGCGTTTGGTACGGCGGTGAGAGTGAGAAATTGCAAAGGCGTTATTTGCCTTTTTACCAGTTAGTTCACAGCGACGAGACATAACAAGTAGCTCCAGATGACTATTTGAATACAACCTTTCTATTTTAGTCCCTTAGTACAGCTTTGCTTAAACGCAGAGGCACACGGTGAACCGGCGCTGCGGGAGGGTTTCCCTCCGCAGGCGACTGGTGTTAGCGCAGCGTTAGCGAGCTTTGCGAGCCTTGCGAGCCTTGCGAACGCCACCCGAAGGCAGGAAGGCACAAAGGTACACAGAATGTTTTTACTTGCTGGCTTGTTCTGTGAGTTTAGTAAGTACTTCGTTTGAGCGTTCAACAAAGGATTTCATCCCTTCAGCGTCAAATCCTTTTTGGGACATTAAGGCTAAATCGTAGACGTGTTGGCAAATCATCGTCGCTAAATGATCTGTAGATGACTGACCATCACCCTGAATAATACTACCTTGGTTAAGGTTGGCGAGATTTTGAATCAGGGGGTGAGCAGTATTTACCAGCAAAATGTGGTCTTCGGGAAACTCTGCTGTCTGCTGTTGCATCATGGCGTTCATGTCTCGCAAGCGGCGGAGAATCTCTGGTAGTAACACCATTGCTGGCGGTGTTCCTTGGGGATTGTCAGATTTTAAAGCTTCAGTGCGGATATTGAGTCTAGGTTTATTGAGGGCTTTCTCAAATAGCTCTTTAATAACCTCACTTCTGGTTTTGTTGGTTTTAGGATCAACAATTTCCCCAGCCTTATCTTTATCCAGTAGGGTATTATCCAAGTCGGAATCTACCCGTGTGAATTTGACATCATTATATTCCCGCTCTAGGAAGTTAATGAAATGGGTATCGATGAAGGAGTCCATAAATAGGACTTCTAGGCCTTGACTTTTATGTAATTCTACATAGGTTGCTTGTGTTGCTTCATCGGTGCAGTAAAACACCTTGTTTTCGTGGCGTTCTTTATTGCGTTCTAAATACTCCTTCAGCGTGGTGTAAAGAGTGCTGAGTGCTGAACCCTCAGCGCTGGGTGAAGGTGGAGTAACATCTTGCCAAACATCCCCTTCTGAAGACTGTACTTCAACGGTTGGAGTCTCAGCAGGTTTTTCGGTAAGTTTCGCAGTGGTGCGGAAGATGATAATATCTTCGACTTGCTTTTTAAATTTCTCGTCGTTGAGAACACCAAATTTAATAAAAGTGCCGAGGTCTTTCCAGGCGCTAATGTATTGTTCGCGGTTGTCGCGGTAAAGTTCTTTGAGGCGATCGCCTACTTTTTTGGCAATGTAGTCGCCTATTTTCCGCACAGTGCGATCGCCTTGCAATGCGCTACGCGATACGTTCAAAGGAATATCGGTGCTATCAATTACCCCCCGCATTGGCATGAGAAATTGCGGGATAATTTCTTCGCAGTTATCGCTAACAAAAACTTGATTGCAAAAGAGCTTGATTTGCCCTTTTGTCACATCAACATCGGGCTTCATTTTGGGAAAATATAAAATCCCGTTGATAATAAAGGGATAATCAGTATTTAGATGTACCCACAATAGCGGCTCTTCCTGAAAAGGGTACAGGTAGCGATAAAACTCTAAATACTCTTCCTTACTCAGGTTACTGGGAGACTCTCGCCAAGGTGCTTTTTGTTTATTTAATACTTCACCTTCCAGTTTGATGGGGACTGGCATGAAGTCGCAGTAGGTCTTGACAAGATTCTTAATGCGTGCTGATTCTAAAAATTCCTCTTCTTCAGCTTGCAGAGTGAGGGTAATGGTAGTACCGCGAGTTGTGCGGGGTGAATCTACTAAGGTGAATTCTGGAGAACCATCACAACTCCAGTGAACAGCTTGCGCTCCTTCTTGATATGAGAGAGTATCAATTTCGACTTTTTGCGCCACCATGAAGGAAGAGTAGAAACCTAGACCAAAGTGACCGATAATTGGTTGGTCTGATTTGCCTTGATATTTGTGAATAAATTCTTCAGCGCTAGAGAAAGCAACCTGATTGATGTATTTTTTCACTTCCTCTGCGGTCATCCCGATACCATTGTCAGTAATGGAAAGGGTTTTTTTATCTTTATCGATGGCAATTTGAATTTCTGGTTCTCCAATCTCACCCGTAAATTCCCCTGCGCGGGATACCATGTTCAGCTTTTGGATGGCGTCTACAGCGTTGGATACCAGTTCCCGTAAGAAGATTTGGTGATCGGAATAGAGAGACTTCTTGATAATTGGGAAAATATTCTCGGTATGAATACTGATGGTGCCTTGTTCTAGCATAACTCTAGTTTAATAAAATTTGCCTACTGGGAATTTTAAGAGCATAATAGTGGCGATCGTTTGCCCGATCAAGGTTTGTTTACACCATATTACTGATGCGGATTTCCCTACTCGTTTATAGTAGCGGGGAAACAGTGATAGCGAAGCCGACAGTTCGTAAAGTATCTCGTAAAGAAGTATCGCACAATCATTAATGATTGAATTAAATAGGTAATTTTTGATGAAAATTATTGCCTGGCCAGCATTTAAAACTAAGTACAAAAATCCCTATAACTGGCTATTGTATTCACATATACTTGAACAGGGCGTGATAGTTGAAGAATTTACTTTTAGTAAGCTTTTTCGCCAACACTATGATATTTTTCATTTGCACTGGCCAACTGAAACTATATTGCGTCACCCTAAATCAGTTGTGGCTCTTTTGCGGGCAATTACACTATTATTAGCTATAAATTGGGCTAAGGTTAGGGGGACAAAAATTATTTGGACTATTCACGATGAGTATCCTCATTCTCTATTACATCCTCAACTAGCGGATTGGTTTCAGTCGAAGTTCATTAAGCAGGTGGATGGTTGTATTAGTCATAGCAAAATGGGTAAAGAATTAGCAGAAAAAACTTTTCCTAGTTTGCAATATATTCCTCATAGCGTTATTATTCATGGTCATTATCGGCAGATTTACCCTAATAAAATTACTCGTGAAGCAGCTAGATCAAATTTAGATATTCCTCCTAATTATCATTTACTTTTATTCTTAGGATATATTGACTACTACAAAAACGTTCCTCATTTAGTGCAGGTTTTTCGAGAGTTAGATCCCGCTGCTTGGATATTGTTGATAGCAGGTAAAATTGAAGCTCCAGAGCTAGGTACTCAGATATCGAACTTAGCAGGTAATGATTCCAAGGTAAAATTGCGTTTCTCTTTTATTCCTGATGAACAATTACAAATATATTTCCATGCAGCTGATTTAGTAGTATTACCTTTTCAAGAAATTTTGAACTCAGGTAGTGCAATACTTGCTTTGTCTTTTGATTCTCCTATATTAGTGCCTGATAAGGGTTCAATGAAAGAACTACAAGAACTGGTGGGGGTAGAGTGGGTGAAATTGTACTCTGGAGAGTTGACTACAGAAGTTTTGGCTACAGCCTTAGATTGGGCTATTCAAGGAGAGCGATCGCTACAAGCTAATCTAGAGAATTTAGAATGGCAAGTTTTAGCCAAGAAAACTATCCAATACTTTGAAAATATTTGTACTAAAAAAAATCACAGCAAATGTAGTTTATGAAAATTGCTTATGTTACGACTTATGATGTCCAAAATCCTGCTAGTTGGCCCAGATATCATGGCGGTAATTATGGCGCAAGTAATTTTATTGCTAAAACATTAACAAATCAAGATATTTTTATTGACTATTTAGGGCCACTACAAAATAATTTGACTTGGTTAACCAGAAGTAAATGGTTATTTTATCACCACTTATTTAAAACAGATTA
The DNA here is from genome assembly GCF_059505145.1 of Mojavia sp. Classification (NCBI taxonomy): domain Bacteria; kingdom Bacillati; phylum Cyanobacteriota; class Cyanophyceae; order Nostocales; family Nostocaceae; genus Mojavia; species Mojavia sp. Next base: position 19,573 of record NZ_JCACKA010000066.1, on the reverse strand, counting down.
CTACAATTGGGTTGAACCAATTGTTTGTCAAAATTATGCCAAACAGATAGCCCAAAAATTAGCTCATTTGGATAGCGATATTATTATTTCTCCAGAAGGAGCAACCCCTACTGCCTACCTAGAATGTCAGCAGCCAATAGTTTTGTGGATAGATACAACCTTAGCAGAGTTAATTAATTTTTTTCCTTATCTGAGTAATCTTTGCCAGGAAACTAAAAATAACATTTATAAAATAGAAAAAGCTGCATTGGAAAAATGTAAATTACTTATAGTTACCTCAGAATGGGCGGTGGAAACTGTAGTTAAAACTTATGAAATAGATAGGTCAAAAATTCGTGTAATACCTAGAGGGGCCAATATAGAAATCAAGCCAGAAAGAACATTTTCAGATATTAGAAATTTAGTTAAATCAAGGGTCAAAACAACATGCAAATTACTTTTCTCTGGTGTATTTTGGCATAGAAAAGGTGGAGATATTGCCCTCGCAGTAACTAAACAATTAAACAAAATAGGTTTTGAAGCAGAATTAACAATTATAGGATGCCAACCTGTTTCTGAAGAACCATTACCAAGTTTTGTGAAGCCATTGGGATATATTAATAAGTCTACACCCGATGGGTTATCTCGGATGCGTAAATTGATAGGTGATTCTCATTTTCTGATGTTACCTACTAGAGCAGATACTAATCCTCATGTTTTGGTAGAAGCAAACGCTTTTGGTGTACCTTGTTTAACAACAAAAATAGCAGGGATACCAACTGTAATTAAAGATGATATTAATGGGAAAACTTTTGCTGTTGATGCACCAATTGAAGACTATTGTAATTATATAGTTCACTATTTAACTCACTACCACGAATATGAACGATTAGCTATGTCATCATTCAATGAGTATTTATATCGTCTTAACTGGGAAGTTGCTGGTAGTACAGCTAAACAGTTACTTTTAGAGATGCTTTAAAAAATAAAACGGGCTGGGGAAGGTGGGGCCCCCTCTGGGGATAAGGGGTAATGGGGATTAGGGATTGGGGATTGGGTAAGAGTGGTGAACCATTACTAGCCGCTGCTATCTTGATTTCTATGCCATGCGATCGCAGTTCTGGGATTAACTCGTTCAGGTTGACTTGAATTCCGCCACATTGATCAGGGAAATAACGAGCAAGAGCTTGAATAATTTTCATAATTGACGCCTCCAAGACGGTCAATTTGCTCTTGCTATTTTATTCACTGTATTCTTTATTACCCAAATATAGTAAATGCTATATGTACTGAGTTAAAAGTGCTTCCGTACTCAGCACTTTTAACTCAGCACTGTTTAGGTGATGTATTGAGTTCACGACTCAGGTGATGACCCCAACAACTTAACAGTATTTTGCGCGGCTGATACCTTAACAAGCATTTTTTTGCTAAAAGTCAGCCCGTTTTCTCCCTTGTCAATGTAAATTGTGTCTCCAGAGATAAAGGTATTCTCCAATAACTTGGTGGCAATGGGGTTTTCGATTTCTCTCTGTATAGCCCGTTTCAAGGGGCGTGCGCCATAAACTGGATCATAGCCTGCCTCTACAAGGTAGTCACAGGCAGGTGCAGAAATATCAAAAGAGATTTTTTGCTCTCTGAGAAGATTTTCTACTCGCTTAAGTTGAATGCGGATAATATGCCGCATTTCTGAACGGCTGAGGGTGTGGAAGAGGATGATGTCATCGACACGGTTGAGAAATTCTGGGCGGAAGTGCGATCGCAGGGCATCTGTCACCCGGCTCCGCATCAATTCATACTTACTATCATCGCCAGACACATCTAAGATATATTCACTGCCGATGTTACTAGTCATTACTATGACGGTGTTGCGGAAATCTACTGTTCTGCCTTGCGAGTCAGTAATTCTACCATCATCTAACACTTGTAATAAAATATTGAACACATCTGGATGTGCCTTTTCTACTTCATCCAATAGCACGACTGAATAGGGATGACGGCGAACCACCTCGGAAAGTTGACCACCTTCTTCATAACCAACATATCCTGGAGGCGCTCCTACAAGGCGGGAAACCGAGTGTTTTTCCATATACTCGGACATATCTAGGCGCACTAGTGCATCATCAGAATCAAAGAGAAACTGAGCTAAAGCACGGGCTAGTTCGGTTTTGCCTACACCTGTGGGACCCATAAACAGAAATGAACCAATCGGGCGGCCGGGGTCTTTCATTCCAGCACGGGCGCGTCGAATTGCCGCTGCTACGGCTGCTACGGCTTCTTGTTGTCCAATGACTCGTTGATGCAAATGGCTTTCTAGTTGCAGCAATTTTTGCCGTTCTGACTCTAGTAGGCGATTGACAGGGATTCCTGTCCACTTAGCGACGATTTCGGCAATATCAGCTTCGGTGACTTGTTCCCTAAGTAGAGTCGAACCTGCGCTTTGAATTTCTAAAAGTTCCGCTTCTTTGGCTTCGCGATCGCGCTGCACTCCCTCCAATTTGCCATACTTCAGCTGGGCAGCTTTATTTAAATCATAGGCTCGTTCTGCTTGCTCAATTTGGACTCGCAGTGCATCTTCTTCTTTCTTTAAGGCACTGATCGCTTCCAATAGCTGCTTTTCACCTTGCCATTGTCCATTTAAATCTTGCTGCTTTTCGGTTAGATTGGCGATTTCATCTTCAATTCGCTGCAAACGCTCTCTCGTTGGCGCAGCCACTTTGTCTTCTCCCGCCAATGACAGCTTTTCCATTTCTAGCTGCATCAGGCGGCGATCAATAGTTTCCAACTCTGCGGGTTTGGAGGTAATCTCCATTTTTAGCTGTGCTGCTGCCTCATCCACCAAGTCAATGGCTTTATCTGGCAAGAAGCGGTCAGAAATGTAACGTGCTGATAGAGTTGCTGCTGCTACCAATGCGGAATCAGAAATTTTAACGTTGTGATGAACTTCATAACGTTCTTTCAATCCCCGAAGAATGGAAATAGTATTTTCCACACTTGGCTGATCGACAAACACTTGCTGAAAGCGACGTTCTAGGGCTGCATCTTTTTCGATATATTTGCGGTATTCATCAAGGGTAGTAGCCCCAATACAACGCAATTCTCCTCTTGCCAGCATTGGTTTAAGTAAATTACCCGCATCCATCGCCCCTTGCTGATTGGAACCAGTACCAACAACGGTGTGCAGTTCATCGATAAATAGAACTATTTGACCGTTCGATTCCGTAACTTCCCGGAGGACAGCTTTTAAGCGGTCTTCAAATTCACCTCGATATTTGGCTCCAGCAATTAAACTCCCAATATCTAAAGAGATGAGCTGGCGGTTTTTTAAGGACTCAGGAACGTCCCCGTTGACCATACGTTGTGCCAAAGCTTCAGCGATCGCTGTTTTTCCTACCCCAGGTTCACCAATTAATACTGGATTATTTTTACTACGGCGGGATAATACTTGGATTACCCGACGAATTTCGTCATCACGCCCAATTACTGGGTCGAGCTTTCCAGCTTTTGCCTGTTCTGTCAAGTCTCTGCCAAATTTTTGTAAGGCTTCATAACGAGACTCTGGACTTTGATCTGTAACCTTTTGGCTACCGCGAACGTTTTTAATCGTAGCTTCTAGTTTGGCGGGTTCCGCGTTAAAACCCTTGAGTAGCCTTCGCCCGATGCGTTCATCATCGGCAAAAGCCAAGAGTATATGTTCTACAGAAATGTAGGAATCTTTCATCCGCACTCTAATTTCCTCGGCGCGGTCAAGCATCACATCTAAACTACGACCGAGGTAGAGCTGATCGCTTTTGCCAACTTTGGGCTGACGTTGGGTAAATGCTTCTAGTTGCTGTTGTAAGCGCAGCGGATCGACCTCAGCTCTTGCGAGAATACGTATTGCTAGACTAGTTGGTTCTTCTAACAGAGCAATAATTAAATGTTCAACGTCTAATTGCTGTTGTTGATAAGCACGGACTATATCTTGGGATTTTACAATTGCTTCCCAGGCTTTATCAGTAAATTTATTGGGATCTGTAGGTTGCATCTTTAGAATTTTTTAGTTTGGAATTTAGATTTTGGGATTTTATTGTAGGAAGTGACGATTGGGGCTGGATAAAGGCACAAGACGCACAAGTTGCGTAGCGATACTCTTATAGCTCTAGCCTAAAATGAAAATGCTGCTACATACTTCAAAGTTGCTAGTTTCCACCCCCCCAATAAATATCCAAACATTCTCGGTATGTATCCGCGTGTATCTGTAGTTGCAATTTAAAATCGGTAATTGCTAATAGCTTGACTCATCATCTATTTTCTAATCTAAAACGAAAACAGCATTCTGGGGTTACTTCGCCAGATGATAATGTTATTGAATCAAACCAATTGCCCAGCTTAGGAAATGTCAGGTGAATTTGTTACTTGATAAATCTTTTATTTTTAGACTTGTTTGGGAAGGATATGGCTAAATAAACCACTATCTATGATTGAATTTGGTTGATTTTTGCCTAGTAATAGCAAATACTACACCAGCATGATCCTTGATAGCGATCGCAATGCCTGACAAACTCAGCCTCTTAGCTTGAAATTAAAATTAAATAGCTCAAAAAAATTTTGGAGTGCAGGCATTGCTTCACGCTTAACTTGATCACCTGTGGGATTATTGAACTTTACTGCGTCACAAGTTTTTCTGATTCCTGTTTAACAGCCGATCCTTGAGTACCTACTTGAATAAGTTCAACTTTATACCCATCTGGATCTTCCACAAAAGCAATTACCGTTGAACCGTGTTTCATTGGGCCTGGTTCGCGCACTACTTTACCGCCACGATTTCGGATTTCTTCACAGGTTGCATAAATATCATCAACACCAATAGCAATGTGACCGTAAGCATTACCCAATTCATACTTTTCTGTCCCCCAGTTGTAGGTTAGTTCTAGAACTGTATTGTCGCTTTCGTCTCCATAGCCAACAAAAGCTAGCGTAAATTTTCCCTCTGGATAATCTTTTCGACGTAACAATTTCATTCCCAGGACATCACCGTAGAATTTCAGAGACTCTTCAAGATTGCCCACTCGTAGCATCGTGTGTAGTAAGCGCATAATGACCTTTTGTTTTTGCTCTGTTGAATAGTTATTTCTGCCAACATTTTACAAGGGGCTGATGGAGGGAGATTGAAGGCATCCTAAATTTATCCACAGGTTTAATCAAACAGTGAATTTAAAAATTGAATTCTAAAATCTTTGAAAATCTTCTTTAATCTCAGCCAACAAAGTCCCCTAAACGCCTATGCTAGCGATTGGGCTAAACCACTGGTCTGGATGCGATCGACCGTAAGAACGCACTCATACAAAGGAAACAAAGGATAAAGAACACATGAGTACAATTCTAGATACTGCTATTGAGGCAATTGTTGCGCGTGAAATTCTCGATTCCCGCGGCAGGCCAACAATTGAAGCAGAAGTGCATTTACTCAACGGTGCTGTGGGACTGGCACAGGTTCCTAGTGGTGCGTCTACTGGCACTTTTGAGGCGCATGAACTTCGGGATCAGGATAAAAGCCGTTACGGGGGCAAAGGGGTGCTGAAGGCGGTGCAAAATGTGAAAGAGGCATTAGCGCCAAAGTTGTTAAACCTGGATGCCCTTAACCAAGAACTGCTAGACCGCACAATGATTGCCCTCGATGGTTCTGCTAACAAATCGAATTTGGGTGCTAATGCGATTTTGGCGGTTTCGCTAGCAGCAGCTAAAGCAGGTGCTGAGTCTTTGGGAATTCCCCTATACCGCTACTTGGGTGGCCCTTTAGCGAATTTATTGCCAGTACCGTTGATGAACGTAATTAACGGCGGTGCTCATGCAGCTAACAACGTGGATTTTCAAGAGTTTATGATTGTTCCCGTTGGGGCGTCTTCTTTTCGAGAAGCATTGCGCTGGGGTGCGGAGGTGTTTGCTACCCTTAGCCAAGTATTGGATGACAAGGGTTTACTGACTGGCGTGGGCGATGAAGGCGGCTTTGCTCCTAACCTAGAGTCGAATCAGGTAGCTTTGGAATTGCTGGTTGCTGCCATTGAGAAGGCTGGTTATAAGCCAGGGGAACAAGTGGCTTTGGCGTTGGATGTGGCAGCTAGTGAGTTTTACAAAGATGGACAATACGTCTACGATGGGAAACCCCATGCCCCTGTAGAGTTTATTGATTATTTAGCGCAACTAGTTGACCAATACCCCATTGTATCAATTGAGGATGGCTTGCATGAGGAAGATTGGCAAAATTGGCAGTTACTAACTCAGAAGATTGGTTCGCGGGTACAGTTGGTAGGAGATGATTTGTTTGTCACTAACGCCACCCGCTTGCAAAAAGGCATTGAGCAAAAAGCTGGTAATGCCATTTTGATTAAGCTCAATCAAATTGGTTCTTTGACTGAAACTTTGGAAACAATTGACTTGGCTACTCGCAATGGTTTCCGGTCAGTTATTAGCCATCGTTCGGGTGAAACAGAGGACACAACGATCGCCGATTTAGCTGTAGCTACCCGTGCAGGTCAAATCAAAACAGGTTCCCTCTGTCGTAGTGAAAGAGTAGCAAAATACAATCGCTTGCTACGAATTGAGGATGAACTAGGCGATCGCGCCCTTTATGCTGGTACGGTGAATTTAGGGCCGAAGTAGAGGCTGGGGATTGGGAATTGGGGACTAGGGACTGGGAATTGGGGACTAGGGACTGGGGACTGGGGACTAGGAAAAAGCAGCTTGTGCAGGGAGCAGGGGAGACAAGGGGACAAGGGGAAAGAACCATGATTAACTCTTGCTCCGTGTCTTCTTTATCCAATACCCAATACCCAATACCCAATCCCTAATCCCCAATCCCGATCTACGGATAAAATCCCAACTTGGGCAACCCCAAGGTTTCATCCCAACCCATCATAAGATTTAAACACTGAATTGCTTGGCCTGCCTGTCCTTTGATTAAGTTATCAATTGCTGACATGGCAATCACACGACCAGTGCGCCGATCCACTTCTAAACCGATATAACAAAGATTACTGCCACTAGCCCATTTGGTTTGGGGGTAAATACCACTATCGCAAATTTTCACCCAAGGAGAGTTACGGTAGAAGGCTGTGAAAATTGTGATCAGGTCATCGCGCACTAAACCGGGATCTCGCAGTGTGGCATATACAGTGGCTAAAATTCCGCGCACCATTGGGATTAAGTGTGGTGTAAATTGAATTGTGACTTCGTGCCCTGCGAGATCGCTGCAAACCTGCTCAATTTCCGGGGTATGGCGGTGACGTCCTACACCGTATGCTGCCAGAGAGTTATCTGCCTCAGCTAGTAAAAAATTGACTTTGGCTTGCCGTCCACCACCGGAAGTACCAGACTTAGCATCGATAATCGCAGTTTCGGGCACAATTAAGCCTTGCTTCAGGAGTGGTGAAAGTGCCAGAAGGCTAGCGGTAGGATAGCAACCAGGACAGCCAACAAGCTGTGATTCGGCAATGCGATCGCGGTAAAGTTCTGGTAATCCGTATACTGCTGTAGCAGCAGTTGTTTGATCGCTTCTTTCAGTGCCATACCAAGTGGTATAGGTTGCCAAATCACTAAATCGATAGTCGGCACTTAGATCTAGTACTTTACATCCTTTTTCTAAGAGTTTAGGTGTAATTTGGCAAGCCAGACCATTTGGTAAAGAGAGAAACACCACTTCACAACGGTGAGCAATGAGTTCTGGTTCTACTGCCTCTATTGGCAGCTTAACTGCATGAGCCAAATGTGGGTAGAGATCCCCAAAGGATTTGCCAGCACTGCTCTCACCGCCTAAATAAACTAGTTCGACTTCTGGATGATCCATCAGTAGTCGTACTAGCTGCACTCCGCCATAGCCTGACGCGCCAACAATCCCAACGGGTACGCGTCTAAATTCGCTCATGATTTGAGATCCTTATCCACTTTTGTTTAATCAGTTCTTAGCTATCAACAATATCAGCGACCAGACGCGTAGCGCACAATCACCACAAACTTAAGCTGGAGGTGACTCCGCACTTAAATAGTAAATAGATTTTACACTTTCAGAAAAAGTCGGTTTTTGAGCTTGCTTCTTCCAAATATATGGAGAAAATGCTGTCCACCGGCTTAGAACGTTGGGAATAGGGTATTGGGAAAATCCCAATTTCGCTAAATACCTCATCCTTTGGGATGGAATGAGCGATCGCGGTATACCCTCGCTGACGGCTTATTACTGCAATTGAGTACTAAGTCCCAATTTTAGGCAGAAATTTTCGCCATGTTATCAAATCATTGCTAGTCTACTTCTCTGCCTTGTAAAGGAGCTACAATCTAAAAGAAGAAATTGTTAAAAAAATTTACTTTTGGAAGCTGGAAATTCTCTGTGTCAAAGCCTAAGACTAGACGGCAGCCGCACGCCACTCCCCTAAACTCTGGCGACCAGAGCACTGGAGTGGCTCCTCAAGTAGGGAAAGCCTTTCAAAAATCGTCTGGGTCGGGAAAGGTTCCCGCAGCATCGACCCAAGACGTTACTAACGTCTCAAACCAACCTTTTAAGTTTGATTCTATTGACGCTGCCTTAGCAGAGTTGAAAGCTGGTCGTGTCATCGTAGTAGTAGATGACGAAAATAGAGAGAATGAAGGTGACTTGATTTGTGCTGCTCAATTTGCTACGCCTGATATGATCAATTTCATGGCGGTGGAGGCAAGAGGGCTAATTTGTCTGGCGATGACAGGCGATCGCCTAGATGAACTAGACTTGCCATTAATGGTGAGTAATATAACAGATACTAACCAAACTGCTTTCACCGTCAGTATTGACGCAGGCCCTGATTTGGGCGTAACTACTGGGATCTCAGCAGAAGACCGCGCTCGCACTATCCAAGTTGCTCTTAACCCAGCTACAAAACCCACAGATTTACGTCGTCCTGGCCACATTTTCCCGATTCGCGCGAAGGCGGGAGGCGTACTGAAACGGGCAGGGCATACAGAAGCGGCTGTAGACTTATCTCGGTTAGCAGGACTATACCCAGCTGGGGTAATTTGTGAAATTCAAAACTCCAATGGTTCAATGGCGCGATTGCCTCAGCTAATTGAGTATGCTCACCTTCACCATCTCAAAATTATTAGTATTGCTGATTTAATCAGTTACCGCCTACAACATGATCGCTTAATTACCCGCGAAACTATTGCCGATCTGCCTACCCAGTTCGGTCATTTCAAAATCTACGCTTACCGCCACACCTTAGATAATTCCGAACACGTTGCCATTGTCAAAGGCGATCCCGCAAGTTTTAAAAACGAGCCAGTGATGGTGCGGATGCATTCAGAATGTTTAACTGGCGACGCTTTGGGTTCTTTGCGCTGTGACTGTCGAATGCAGTTGGAAGCAGCACTGAAAATGATTGAATCTGCTGGTCAAGGTGTAGTGGTCTACCTACGGCAAGAAGGCCGGGGAATTGGATTGATTAATAAGCTCAAAGCTTACTCGTTGCAGGATATGGGACTGGATACCGTCGAGGCAAACGAGCGCTTGGGATTTCCCGCTGACTTGCGAGATTATGGTATGGGCGCGCAAATGCTCATGGACTTGGGCATGAAAAAGATTCGCTTAATTACTAATAATCCTCGCAAGATTGCCGGAGTCAAAGGCTATGGTTTGGAAGTTGTTGATCGCGTACCGCTATTGATTGAGGCTAATGACCACAACTCCTATTACCTGGAAACGAAAGCGAAAAAGCTAGGCCATATGCTGTTGCAGACTTATCTGGTGACAGTGGCGATTCACTGGCAAGATGATCCGCAATTGGTGACAAAACGCTATGAACGCTTGGAGAAATTGCGCCATTTAGCGAAAGATCATCATTTATTGCTCCAAGAAGAAGCGCGTCCGCTAGCGATCGCTTTATTTGACAAGCCATCCTTGACTGTACACTTGGGTTTTGATCAAGCAAAAATTGCTGCCTGTGATTGGTATCAACAAAGCGGTCATCCTTACCTAGAAGCAATCTTCCAAATTTTGGACAAGCTAGCTACTTTGCCTTACATCCAAAAGTTAGAATTTTTGATTTCTTCTGGTAGCGACCCCCTAACTAATTTACAAGTCCAACTTGATCGCCAGACTTTCTTAGCTGATACACTGCCTTCTTCTATATGCGATCGCTTAGAAACTCAAAAAATCTATAGCTTTAGTAAATAAGGCAAGCTAATTCTCTTTAAAATCTCAAGTAAAGACCTAAAGTCTATTTAATGTTTAAGTCTTTACCTGAGATTTTTTGATGTTTACCTAACTGATTGGCCTTAATTGGCGATAAATATTAAGTAAGTTCAGAAACTTGTCAAAATCAAAATTTATTGGATCAACTTTTTGACCAGAGCGATCTACTGCTTGATGAGTAGTAATTCTATCTTCTGGAACTTGACTTTGAGCAATTAACCAAGCAAGAGAATCATATTGAGCTTCTGTATAGCCGCTGTGAGTTTGTTGATTATTATTATTGCCCCAAGCGTCTGGTGGTGTTTCTAAAGAAACGTGGTAAGCAAAGTTATTTACAGACGGTGGCAAATTAGGATTAGTTTTTACGGTTTCCAGCCCGTTGGGGCCATCAAACACTGAGTTACCTGCACCAAAGGCTCGCTTGTCTGGCGGAATTAAATAGACCACAGTTCCATCTAGCTTAATTAAGGAATGATAACTTGCTTGAATATTTTCATTATCATGGGGTGTTTGAAAAAAATGGAGTGCGCTTGATGCAGAATTGCCGGTTTCATGGAGTACGATAATTGGTTCATTATTTACAGGTACGCCATTAATGTCTTTGGGATACCGCTCTCCATAATTGCTTGGGTGTATCTGTGCAATTTCATATTTAGGCTTATAGCTTGCAAAAGCTTGAGTGGTAATGTATTTTGCTGCAACCCGATTCGTTTTAGTTTGAGATTTAAGCATATCCTGAGATTTGCTCTCCGGCTTTTCTACTGATTGGAGTTCCATGTTTGGATATTGAATCCAATTTGTCATCTCTGGATTTGATGCTGTTGTATTATTTTGTAAGTTTTTTGCTTTCCCTGCAAACAGCGCCAAAATGAGAGCGGCGAACATCAGAAAAATTAGCATTACTCTAGTCGCCCAGTCCCTAAATCTCATTTTTTGATACTTATAAAATTTGTAAGATTAATCTTAGTATCTTGATTTTACTGAAAAATAGGCTGTTAGTATACTGTTAACAGTTGGACAATTTTTTTATGGTATCCTCTACCTATGGGGATAATTTTTGTAAGATTTAGGCGTTTTATTTATCTCTCAAGTAGTATTGACGGAAAATTTAATTATTTTAATTTTTAGTAGATTAAATAAAGGTTTGAGTAGGAAATTTTCTATTCTATATTTATAAGATTTATAAGCCGTCCCACTGAAATTCAGCCAACATTAATAAGCATAAAGCCATGAATGCGCCAGTGGTGAGAAACTGCCAAGCTGCAATATAAGGTAGTAAGAAAATTAACAGTAGATGAAGTATACCAGCGAAGATTAGGGCACGCGATCGCACTGCTAAACCAGTACAAATGTATCCGATTGTGCTTAATCCTAACCACAATGCACATAAATTCAGCAGTATCAAAGGCCAACCAAGAAAAATGCCTAAGTCAGTTAATATTAGGCCGCAAAGCATCAGCAGTACCCAACAATATAAGACCCAGCTAACTTGTTTAGACTTTACCCAGTAACTAGTCCAATTAACCATTGCTATGATGCCAATACAGCTAAGGATTGACCACCAAGTAGCTTGTAAACTCCAACTTATCGGGAAAAATTGAGCAGTCCAAAATATTGTAATTAGGAGCAAACTCCAAAATATACAAGCTTGATCTATACAGGTATAAAAAGTTGAATAAAGTTTAAGTTTACCAACTTGCCAGTTAATGTACCAAATTCCTTCTAGTTCTTGAATTTCTACAGATGGCTGCTTGCGACGCAGAGGCGGATTTGAATAATTAAAAAAAGTCATTTAAAAAACTTAATTTTTTAACAGTAAATTATTGTATTTGTTTTATATATAAATTCATTTGCGCCTTTATCTACTCTCTCTTTAGTGTTAAACTTAGCTATTTTATAATCTCTATTTGGTTGTAATTCTGTGGTTATTTTTACGGAAAAAGTACAATCAATATAAATAGTCCCAAATGAAGAAGATTCCTTCCGTGGGCTAATTTTAGATTCCAAAATCACAACTTTTTTTGAAATTGCAACACTATAACAGGTGCAGATTTCTTTTTTTCAGCTAACTGAGACTAGAGATTAGCTTTATCTCTTATCTAATACTCATCTAAAGAGATGGTAAAAAGATTATGCTTATCTTACCAATGCAGTATTTTTAGCTAAAAGTATTGGCTAATACCGTTTATTTTTGAAGCTGTGCTAAAGCCTGTTTCGGTAGTAGGTTGGCAGCATTGCTTAAAAGCAACTTTTAATTTTGCCTATGTATATTGGATTGGTAGAAGTTGAGCTTTGTGTTTAAAAAACTTAACTAATAAACTATTAATGTTCTTAAAATTTATTGGGAGTTGAGATTGTAATTATTGCTAATTTTTAATTTTTACTATTGTCAATTCATTGAGTTACATCAAAGTAGCTGAATTAGTGTATATGCCAGGGCTGCGCTACCTAAAGGAACTGTGAGATTATCAATTCCTAAAAACGAAAAGGCTTCTAAACCCGTAGCCACCAATGCAACTAGCAATGATATTACCCAAGTTTGCCAAATATTCCCTTGCACACCGAGTAAAACTAAACTACTGGCGAGATAACTAGCAAGGGCCATCGTCAAGGAGCCTTCCCAGCTTTTTTGCCCCCCGAAGACTTTATACTTATGCTTACCAAAGCGTTGCCCAATCAAAGCGGCTAGTCCATCTCCCCATGTCATCACTAAAATTCCTAGCGCTGCGTACTGGGGTTGTTGCACATACCAAAAGTAGGCAACTAAAATGCCGAAACTGACAGAGTAAAAAAAGGTTCCCAAACTTTGACGGCCAACACTATTAATTCCAGGGAGAATTGGTAGGCGGTAAGACAATAAGGTTACAGCGCTCGCTAAAATTGAGGCTGTAATGCCTACGCTTGCAGGAATATCCAGCCACCAGGCGAGCAATATTACATTACCAGTGCCAATATGAACTACCTTTCGTACAACTTCTGGGTCATTCTTGGCAAAGCGATTAATCCCCCATGCGATGATCAGAATGAGTAATACCCAAATCGCAACGATGGCAATTTTTAGCCATAAAGGGGGAATTGACTCTAAACCGGGAAATTTACTTAATAAAGATGCCACTAGGAAATTTGAGTCTTTGTTACTACTTTATTAGATTTGGGTTACTGCTATGAAATTATTATTGATTTGGCTGATTCGGGGCTACCGAATGTTTATTTCGCCGTTGTTTCCGCCAACTTGTCGTTTTCAACCAACTTGTTCGATGTATACCTTGCAAGCAGTTGAAAGATTTGGCCCTTGGCGTGGTGGCTGGATGGGGATTCGACGCATCTTGCGCTGTCATCCATTTCATCCAGGTGGTTATGATCCAGTACCAGAGGTTGTAGACAAAGTAACGGATAAGTAGCAGTCATAAATTAAATGGGCATGGGGCATTTAATTATCTACATCAATATTGGTCGAAGTAGTATTTTCAAGTTAGAACTCATGTAATAAATTACAAAACGATCGCGTTAAAATTTTTATTCCTTCTGGCCTCTGCCTTATTTTCAAGACAGCCCCCCACAGGAAAATCCCACAACTAAGGCATGAAAATCAATATTTAATGCCCAATGCCCGATGCCCAATTCCCAATTCCCAATTCCCAATTCCCATTTTAAAACTAGAAGATGAGACCTTATCATCAAATACCGATTGTCGAGTGTGGTGAACCCTTGGTGGAGATTCCTTTAAAACTATTTGCGGTGGAATCTCCCCATCCTTATGAAAAACTCGGTGCGCCTTATGGTGAACACTCTCCTTATTATCTGCGGCAAAGTGTGATTGACCGTTTGATCGCAGCACAAAATTATCTGCAACTATTGCACCCTAACTGGTACATTCAAATCTTTGATGCCTATCGCCCAGTAGCTGTGCAGCAGTTTATGGTAGATTACAGCTTTGCAGAGGCGCTACAGCAGAGGAGTTTAATTGAGGCGGAGTTATCACCCAACCAACGCCAAGAAATTTGGGAGTTGGTTTATCAAATTTGGGCTGTACCCAGCTTGGATGAAAAAACTCCCCCTCCCCATAGTACGGGTGCAGCAGTAGATGTGACGCTGGTAGATGATACAGGGCAAATCGTAAATATGGGTTCGCCGATTGATGAATTGTCAGAGCGATCGCTTCCCGATTACTATGCCAATAGTGAGTACCCAGAGGCAAAACAGTATCACAGCCAGCGTCAGTTATTACAAGATGTTATGTTAAAAGCGGGATTTCAACGTAATCCCAGAGAATGGTGGCATTTTTCCTATGGCGATCAAATGTGGGCTTGGTTGAATAATCAATCTCATCCAGATAATTCTTTCACAGCCCGCTATGGACGTTTGTTATAGGTGCGATGCTACGCATCTTCAGGATTTAGTTGTCTCAACTCGTCAGTTGTGTAGGTTCCAACAGGATACCAAACTAAATAAGGAACGAGCAAAAGTGCTGCCCAACCAGAAATTGGTGCAACACAAACAGTGAGAATAGCACCGAAAATTATCCCGACTAGCCCAACTACCTCTCCTGCTTTGAGACTGCGTAACCTCAGCATTAAAGGTATGTAGGCGACGGTGATAATTTCTACTAAAATGTACAATCCCATTAGCAGCCAAGTAATAATGCTTCCTGGGTTTTTTTCCCAGACAATATTAGCTGAAGCAGCACCGCAAATAAAAATTACAGTCCAAATTACGGGAATTAATGGCTCAAAAATTAGCCATCGGGGGCGGCTTAACAATGCGAACCATTTGACATCACGAGGTGTGATGAAAAAGCTTCCCAATGCGATTATGAATGTTACAGCCCCAATCACCATCCAAGATTGAATCATGCTGTTCACCCTTAAGAAGGCTTGTACAATGCAAGTTTGGCAATTTAAGGTATAAGTTTAATCAGTCGCTGGTGAGAATCTCTGGTTAATTAAGCGTCTTGAGGATTGAGCTTAAGCATCTCCCAAGTGGTATAAGTACCAATTGGACTCCATAGTAAATAAGGCACTAATAATAATGCTGCCCAAGCAGAGGTACGTAAGACTGCAAGTGTTAGTAAAAGACCGACAATAAAGCCTGTGCCACCAATAATCGTACCAACCTTGAGACTGCGAAGCCGGAACATGACAGGCGTGTAAGCAATAGTCACAATTTCTAGAAGTAAGTATAAACCCATGAGCAACCAAGTATTAGTAGTTCCAGGGCTGCTTTCCCAAATAATATAAGCTGACCAAGCACCACAAATAAAGATTACAGTCCAGATGATGGGAATTGCTGGTTCAAAAATTAGCCATCTGGGTCTTCGCAATCGCTCAAACCACTTACGATCGCTGGGTGTAATTAAGTTAGCTGCTAAGGCAACTACGAAAGCTACACCCCCAATTACCAACCAAGATTTAATCATGCCGCCTTATCCTTTGCGATCGCTAGCAATTATCTAAATACCAAGCTATGTACTGCAATATTGGCAATTTGGCGCTGTTTTCTCATCATCCCTGAGTTTGATCACTTGCTATCAGGTGGGGATATTACAGTAAGGGGCATTGGGCAATAGCCAAAGGCTAAGAGTTAATGCTCACTCATCATTTCTTCCCCAGTCCCCAGTCCCCAGTCCCCTTGTCCCTAGTCCCCTTGTCCCTAGTCCCCAGTCCCCAGTCCCCTTGTCCCCAGTCCCCAGCCCCTTTATTTTCAAAGCTGCTTTAACAGTCTCTGCACTAGTTCAATGGCGAGGGTTTTGTAGCCGACTTTTTCAAATAAAACCACCATTTTGTCTGCTTCATAGCGCATTACTTGCCCTTTACCAAAGTGAGTATGAATTACACAGCTATTGATGGGGAATGGTTGAAATGTATCTTCCTCAATGGTGATTCCCGCTTGGCAGTTGTCACAAAATCCGCATTTTTGAGCTAGGGGTTCGCCAAAATAGTTTAGTAAATACTCACGACGACAATCACGCAATTCTGCATAGTTTCGCATCATTTCTAGACGCGATCGCATGAATTGTTGCCGGCGCTGATGTGCTAAGGTGGCTGCTTGTACTGAAGTAGTTTGGTCAACTTCTGCCTCGCTTTTTGTTACCTCACCTGTTGGTAAAACTTCCACAGCGTCTACTTCTTCTAAGCGACTGATAGCTTTTGTGACTTTGCTTTGGGATAAATCTGTTGCTGCTTGTAAATCTTCTACATCAATTGGTTCATCAGCTTGTTGTACTGCTTCCACTACCTGCAACACTTCATCAACATCTATTTTGCCGCCACTAGCTAAAAAGCGGCGGATTTGCAAATCGTCGGGACGGTAAAACAAAATTGCTTGTGCTTCCTCGCCATCTCGCCCAGAACGCCCAATTTCTTGGTAATAGGAGTCCAGAGAATCGCTGATGTCGTAGTGAAAAACAAAGCGCACATTTGGTTTATCTACACCCATACCAAAAGCGCAAGTAGCTACAATTACTTCTGCTTGATCTGCCATGAATGCAGCTTGTACTTGCTCTCGTTCTCCTGTTTTCATGCCAGCATGGTAGGGCAAAGCTTTTATACCTTTCTTCCGCAAAATTGCCGCCAGTTTTTCTGTATGCTTTCGGGTGGCTGCGTAAATAATTCCTGGTTTTTTGGTGGCGCTAACATACTTGAGCAAAGCCTTAAGTTTTTCGGTTTCCTCGTGGAATCTTTCAACACCCAGCCAAATATTTGGTCTGTCAAAACCACGTACAAATATCTGCGCTTCTCGCATCCCCAAGCGTTCAACAATCTCATCCCGAATTAAAGGAGAAGCGGTGGCGGTTAGTGCTAAAACAGTGGGATGACCAAGTGCTGCAATGACTGCACCCAATCGTAGGTAGTCGGGACGGAAATCATGCCCCCACTCACTAATACAGTGAGCTTCATCAACTACAAATAAAGAAGGTTTAGCATCTATCAGTTTTGCTAGGACTTCCTCATTATTGAATTGTTCTGGAGAAAGAAAGAGAAATTCTAGCTGTTGGTGTTCTAAATCAGTAAAGACTTCTTGGCGTTGAGAATTGGAAATAGTAGAGTTGACGGCTGCGGCTGCGGCGATATCCTGTTCGGCAATACTTTCTACTTGGTCACTTTGCAGGGCCAGTAGAGGGGAGATAACTATTGTGACACCGGGAATTAGCAAAGCAGCAATTTGGTAGATTGCAGATTTACCTGAACCCGTAGGCATTACGGCTAAAGTATCGTATCCTTCAAGAATTGCTTTGATAACTTCTTCCTGTCCGGGACGCAAGTGATCGTAGCCAAAGGTTTGTTGAGCAATTTGGTTAATATTTTGCCGCTGTTTAGCCATAAAAAATTAATGCCGCTTTGAGAGTTCCCAGGCCTATTAGTTGCGATTGTATTCCCCCAGATTTTGTGATGTTTCTGTCTGGAGATGGGGGTATGAGGCGTAGTAGTAGAAATATGCTTAGTGAATAGGGATATGGTAATTAGATAAAAAGTAATATGCAAACCGAATCAGAAGTGCGATCGCCAGCACCCGAAATTAAAGGAATTGCTAATACTATTCACTTCACAGGCTGGATTGCCTTTTGGATACAATTGGGACTGGCCGTAGTTTGTGGCATAGCTTTGTTGTTTGCTGCAACTGGTCGTGGTTTTACCGAACAACAGAATGCAGGTCTTGGGGTAGGTATATTTTGGGCCGCGTGTGGAATTGTGGCGCTATTATTTAGTGTCTATTGGGATTTTCGTTACACGCGGATAGGCAAGCGTTTAGCAAATCCTAATCCGGCACTTCATCCTAGTAAGGTAGATACAGTTAGTGCTATTCGGCTAGGAGTGATCGTAGGTTTGGTGGGTATATTATTAACTATTTTGGGTGGTGGTTCAACATTAGGAGTACTGGTAGCAAAATCTATCTCCCAACCTCCAGGAGTAGCAATCACTGACCCTTATAAAATTATTCGAGCGCTTGATGTGTTTGTGGCGGTAGCAAACTTTAATGGAATCGTAGCTCATTTTGTAGGCACTGTCTCTTCACTGTGGCTACTTGAGCGAGTACATCAACACTGATAATAATTCGTAATTAAGGAAGGTCTAACGCACTGTCACAAATAAAGATGGTGCGTTACGCTGTTGCTAATACCAATTCACGAAAATCCTGTAGACATAAATTTTTCGTAGGGGTTTAGCACTGCTAAACCCCTACCCCGCGTATTTGTATCATTATTAAAGTGAAATGATATAACACATTCTACTGGCTGATGAGTCTTTAATACTCGTTAATGAGTCTTTGAG
>NZ_JCACKA010000066.1:0-1032 GCF_059505145.1 Mojavia sp. | reverse complement strand
GTGGATGAATGAGTCTTTAATACTCGTGAACGAGTCTTTGAGGTGGATGAACGAGTCTTTAATACTCGTGAATGAGTCTTTGAGCTAGATGAACGAGTCTTTAATACTCGTGAACGAGTCTTTGAGGTGGATGAATGAGTCTTTAATACTCGTGAACGAGTCTTTGAGGTGGATGAACGAGGCTTTGAGCTAGATGAACGAGTCTTTGAGCCTCATTAATTAGTATTGGATATTCCTGAATAAGCAAGCAATGTATGTACGGCTGTAGTAATTACACTAAACCAGAACGCAGTGCCACAACTGCTGCTTGCACGCGATCGTCTACTGCTAGTTTGTTCATAATTCCCCGAACGTGAGTCTTAACAGTGTTGGGGCTGAGATAGAGTTTTTCTGCAATCTCTGGGTTACTCAAACCGTCCACCATCAGTTTCAATACTTCTAACTCTCGCCCAGAAAGGTTAGCAGTGTTTCCCTTCGCTGAGGGGGGGCGGAGATTTTCAATTACTCGTCGCGCAATTAGGGGATCGAGGTAAGTTGCACCCTCAACTGCGGCGGCGATCGCACTTAACAATCGCTCTACACTTGCACCTTTGATACAATATGCGTCTGCACCGCTAGACAGTGCCGCAATTATTTCTGTCTCCGTTTGGTGAGATGTCAGCATCACTACATGAGTCTCTGGCAATGCTGCCTTAATTTGCTGTGTCGCTGCAATTCCATCTAGTCGCGGTAACCCGATATCCATTACTACCAAATCGGGTTTCAGTTGCAGCGCTGCTTGCACACCTAAATAGCCATCTTCTGCTTGTCCTACAACTTCTAACTGGGAGTAAACCATTAATGATTGTTCCAGCCCCAGTTGCATCATTGGATCATCTTCGACAATCAACACCCTTATCGGAGGTGCATCAACAGGCAGATTGAAGAAAGAGCTAGTATCTGAAGACATTGCATGAAAAGGGGGCTGGGGATTAGGGACTGGGGATTAGGGACTGGGGATTAGGGACTGGGGATTAGGGACTGGGGATTAGG